>NZ_JAABNK010000021.1:0-89718 GCF_009915965.1 Proteus sp. G2300 | reverse complement strand
TCACTAAACCAGATGGTAAGACAGAAACAGTTGAGCACACACTGACTGCAGATGAAGTGAAAGTAGGTAAAGCGGATGTAACTATCCCAGCAGATAAAGTTACGCCGGATGGTAAATATTCCGTCACAGCCGAAATCAAGGATCCTGCGGGTAATACCAGTGGCCAAGGTCAACCAACTGACTTTACGGTTGATACCCAAATTCCGGGTGATACCGACGGTGATGGTGTGGTGGATACAACACCCGTAGTGACTATTCCAGAAGCAGCTAACGGTGTAAATGCCGAAGAGCTAAAAGACGGTGTACAAACTGAAGTCACGGTACCGGGAGGCAGTGCTGAAGGTGATACATTGACACTGACTATCACCAAGCCAGATGGTAAGACAGAAACAGTTGAGCACACACTGACTGCAGATGAAGTGAAAGCAGGTAAAGCGGATATAACTATCCCAGCAGATAAAGTTACACCAGATGGTCATTATTCTGTTAAAGCTGAAATTACTGATCCTGCGGGTAACACCAGTGGTGAAGGTAAACCAGCAGACTTTATGGTAGACACAGTTGCACCATCGGCACCGGTATTAAATGCGGAAGATAATGGCTCTGTTTCCGTCGAACTGCCGAAAGATGCGAATAAAGGGGATACTGTTGAAATTACTTTTGAAGATGAAAACGGTGACAAACAGACTGTAACAATGGAGAAAGGGGATAATGGCTGGACATCCAGTGATCCTAATTTGATCCCTGACAGTAATGGCGATAGCACCACAATTCCGTATGATAATGTAAAAGATAACAGTGAAGTCACCGCTGTTGCTAAAGATCCTAGCGGTAATGAAAGTGATCCAGCAACTGCGACATCCAAAACTGATGTGTTACCAACGGTGAGTATTAGTGTCGATACAACATCAACGGATGATAAAGGGGATAAGATTGGTGCAGCTGCCTCTGTTTCTGGGAAAGTTATAGATGTTCCAGCAACCATTGAGGATAACGATGATACTACGGGATTAGTGTATACCGTTGCTCTGGATCACGTTGCATCACAGGATGTGACCGTAACAATCTCCTTAACAAATGGTGCGGGTTATGCGAGTGCGCCAGATTATTCAACGTTGGCTGGTTCTCAACATGACGGAAAAATAACCTTACATGGTGATACAGGCAAAGTGACATATGATGGAGCCTCAACAGTAACGGTTGTTATTCCTGCTGGCTCTAAGAGCGTTTCATTTATCGTTGATCCAACAATGGAAGCTAACCAGAATGCATTTAATGCAGAAGGTATGGAGAAAGTGGTTGCAACCATTACGGGAACATCTGATAACGCTACAGTGGTGACGGATACTGTAAATAATGCAGGCGCTTCAGCCACGGGCGTTATTTACGATGGTAACCCAATTTCATTACGTAATTTAGACGGTGATTTCACACTAAAATACTCATTATCGTCATCAGTGGCAGAAGGTGGGGATTTTGGATATACCATTGGTGTTAATAGTGGCAAAAATGACCCAATGGTAACCACCAACTATAATGACACACTTTATGTTGGTTATTACCAGGATGGAATGGAAACAGCATCATATAGTAACGTGGCTAGCTCTCTGGATAACGGTGCTGACGGGGCTAAAACAGACGGTAGTGCGAGTATTACTACGGTTGATTTAGGCGCGGGTGATGACTTGATGGTTATTCGTGGCAATATGTTAACGAATACACGAGTCTATGCTGGTGAAGGTAAAGATACCTTTACTATGGATGGCATGAATACAGCAATGCGTGTTATGTATGCGGGTAGTTATCTCTTTATGGAAGCTGGTGATGACACTGTTACCATTAAACGTACAGGAAATCTGGCGAATGATGGTCAAATTTATTTAGGGTCGGGTAGCGATACATACATTCAGGGAGATGCGAAGACTGAAAATAATACTGAATTGTCTGGTTTATTAGATCTAGGTAGCGGTACTCAAGCTAAGTCAAATCTGCCAAAAGAGTATCTTTCTGTTTATCAGGACGGCAGTAATTTAAGCCTGGGTAATGATAATAATATTGACGCGACCACAGATGTTAATACTGTCACTATTTATGGCTCTGTATCCGGTGAAATTTTAGGTGGATACGGTAGTGATAATATTACGGTAACTAAAAACCTGACTGGTAATATTTCTGTCGGCGACAATGCGGATACCTTAACAGCCGGATGGATTTATGGTGGTAATACGGTCTCTATGGGTGACGGCAATGATACTGTTACTGTCCTTGATGGTGCATATAACACAACTATTTCACTGGGAGCAGGCGATGATGTATTTGATACCACTTCTGGCGTAATGGGGGATTCTGTTTATAACACCATAGTCAATGGTGAAGACGGAAATGACACTTTTAAATTAGGCACAATTGCTAAAAATCTGATCATTGATGCTGGTGCTGGGGATGACACTGTTGTTCTGACAAAAGACTATGATTCTACCTCCTCTGGTAATCAAGGTTATATTAAAGGCGGAGAAGGTAGCGATACCTTGGTTCTGACAGGAACAATCTCCGTCAATCTAGCATCCAGTAAAAATGAAGGTATTACTGGCTTTGAAAAAGTGGATATGACTGTTGGTTCTGATCTGAAGGCTAGTAATGAATCTCAATTAGTCAAATTAACAGCATCGGATGTATTGGGTATGAATACAAATTCAACCATTTATATTTCCGGTGATGCTAATGATAAAGTTGATTTGGGTGCTGATGGTGCAGGAAGTTTAGGAACATTCACTGCAACGGCGACAACAGTTAAAGCAACCGCATTAGATGGAACTGAGCATACTTATACGCTTTACAGCAGTGTAAGTGGGGCAAATGTCTATATTGATAATAATATTATCGATAACGGAGGCGTTTTTTAATTATCAGTTTTAATTAAATCTAAGGCTACCCATTCGGGTAGCCTTATTATCCAATCATAAATTTTTTATATTTAGATTGCGCTTGCTTATTAGAGGTAATATCTGTGTTTTCTATAAATAAACTCAAAATAATAACAATTATTATTTTTGGAGGCGTATTTTTTAATTCACATGCAAATTCTTTGAAATATATATTAAATAATTCATTAAATAATGCACCAGAGTTATTAGAAGCTAAGGCTGATGTAGATATAGCTGTTGCTCGTGTTAATCAGGCTCAAGCTCAGCACTTTCCTATATTAAGTGTGACTGGAAATAAATTATTAGGTCAATATCATCGTGATAGCCGTGATTATGATGATAATAATTTTATTCCCGGACTTCACGGTGAATTAAATCTCTATTCTTTTGGTGGAATAGAAAGTGATGTTGAACGTAATGAAAAAGAACAGCTTTATTATCAATTTAAATACAGCGAAACTAAAGAAAATATTGCTTATACTATATCTAATCTCTATTTAAAAGCATTGCTAGCCAAAGAATCTATTACGGTAAAGAAAAGAAGTTTAGATAGACATAATAAAATTATAGCTGAATTAAATGTGATCGCCCGTAATGATGAAGGGCGTATTTCTGAATATGTTCAGGCAGAAGCAAGAAAAATATTAGTAGAACAAGATATTAATCATTATGAAAAAGAATTAATGACAACATTAAGTACGTTATCAAAATATACAGGATTTCCTGTTGGCGAAAGTGATCTTGTCAATCCTTTTGAAGGAATGACGGTTAGTGATATGTATCGGGAGTTTACTGCAGAAAATAATAATAAAAATCCAGCCTATCTTGTCAGTCAGGCTGATATCGATGCTAAAAAAATGGGCGTTAAAGTTGAAAATAAAAAACAACTACCAAGAGTTAATTTAACTGGAAATATAACTAAAGATGATCGTCAAATAGGTATTGATGTGACATGGGATATTATTAACTTCTCATCACTCTATTCTGTGGATGAAAAAGTAAGTCAGTTAAATGCAGCTCAGCAGAGAATGGATCGGGTTATTAGAGACATTGAAGAAGCAAGGCGCTTGTCGGTTATTAATATTCAAAAAAGTACCCAAAAATTAAAGATATTAGATGCGCAAATTTTGTCATCGACAAAAGTCGTTGATTTTTATCAACTGCAATTTAATGTTGCACGCCGTTCTTTGTTAGATGTTTTGAATGCAGAAAAAGAATTATCAGATGTTGAATTATCTTATGCCACGACATTGAATGATCTCAGACAAGGGATGCTTGATTATTTGTATGCACAAGGAACGCTTTCTCACTGGGCGCTTAACTCACTCACACACTAATAAGCTAAGGTAAATATTGTAGTTATGAAATTGATCATAGAAGGTCTTTCTCTTACAACTCAGTTATTAGGTACACACTTATCTGTGGCTACACTGACTGCGCATACAATCCGTACCGCAAAGATGGGAATTGATTTTTCATCGCTGATTGAGTACCTGAAGAGTGAAGGATTTGAAAACACATTATCACAACGTTTGTTGGATGATATTCCCTCTTTGGCGATGCCAGTGTTGTTATTATTAAAAAATGAAGAGAGTGCTGTTTTAACTGAAATTTCATTTGATGAAGCCGGACAGCGAAAATATAAGATTCAACAAGTTGATGGTTTATCTGTATGGTTTACTCAACTTGAATTAAGTGAAAAGTATTTAGGTTATTGCTGGTTTATTAAACCTCGTACTATAGTTGATGTTCGTTCAGAGTTGCCTGAATATACAATGCCTAAAGCATGGTTTTTTAAAGTGATATGGCGCTTTAAAAAATATTATTATCAAATTATTCTCGCTACATTCGTTATTAATTTTCTAGCACTTGTTAGTTCATTATATGTCATGAATGTTTATGACAGAGTTATACCAAATAAATCTTATGAAACGCTTTGGGTTTTAAGTATAGGGGTTATTATTGCGATATTATTTGAATTTACAGCAAAAATGATCCGAGGGCGGTTAACTGATATTGCAGGCAAAAAAGCAGACTTAATTATCAGTTCTGCTTTATTTAGAAAAGTGACTAACCTTAAGTTGAAAGAACGTCCTCAATCATCAGGTTCTTATGTTAATAATTTGCGAGATTTTGAATCTGTTCGTGACTTTATGACGAGTGCGAGTTTATTAACATTAGTTGATATGCCTTTTTTAATTTTATTTGTATCTGTAATTGCAGTTGTTGGTGGTAGTTTAGCTTTTGTACCACTGACGATAATTCCACTAGTTATTGTTGTCGGATTTTTAGCTCAAATCCCTTTATCTAAATATATTAATGAATCGATGAAGGAATCATCTCAAAGGCAGGGATTAGCGGTAGAAGCTATTGAGGGAATAGAAACATTAAAAACGAATAATGCCATGAATTGGGCGCAAAAGCGTTGGGACTATTACACCGCAAAAACAGCATCTTCATCAATGAAAGTTAAAAATATCAGTAATTTTGTCATTTATTTTGCAGTTATGATGCAACAATTGAATACGATATTTTTAGTAATTATAGGTACTTATTTAATTCATAGTGACGACCCTGCAAATAAAATTACGATGGGAGCATTAATCGCAACGGTTATTTTATCAGGCAGAGCCTTATCACCATTAGGACAAATTGCGGGCTTAGCTGTGCGCTTTCAACAGGCTTGGGTCGCCTTAAAAGGCGTAAATGACATTGTTGAACGACCTTCAGAGCGTGAACCGGAAAGAAAATACATTACGCTGAAACAAATTAATGGAAATATAAAATTCCATAATGTTTCATTTGCTTATAATCAAGATAATAGCAGTGTGGTCAAAAATTTATCATTTGAAATAAAACCTGGTGAAAAAGTTGGCATACTCGGACGTATTGGTAGTGGTAAATCAACGACCTTAAAATTAGCTACTGGGTTATATCCGGCGGAACAAGGAAGTATCACTCTGGATGATGTCGATATTCGCCAAATAGACCCTCATTATTTACGTAATCAGGTTTTGTTATTAGAGCAGGAGCCAAGGCTGTTTTTGGGTAGTTTAAGAGAGAATCTTGATTTAGCCCGTATGGATGGTTTTTCTAGTGATCAAGACTTAATCATGGCTTTAAAGCGATTTGGTTTAGATAAAGTCATTAGAAAACACCCGAGAGGGTTAGATATGCCCTTGGGAGAGAATGGGTTAGGTCTTTCCGGCGGGCAAAAACAAATTGTCGCCTTGGCTAGAATGACGATGAGAAATCCTAAAGTTGTCTTACTGGATGAACCAACAACGGGACTTGACCAATATTCAGAAATCCAGGCATTAAATGCTATTTCAGCATGGTGTCGCACAAGAACATTATTAGTCGTTACGCATCGGCCTCAGGTACTCAGTATCGTCAACCGAATAATTGTTGTAGATAACGGTAAAGTTGTGATGGATGGGCCTAGAGATGCGGTTTTACAGCAGTTAGCCAAAAATGAAAAAGAAAAACAAAAACAAATAACTGTTCACTCAAATGCCCAAATAGATAAGTAAGATTGAGAACGTTGAAATGGAAGAATTAAATAAAAAACAAGTGACGCCTTCAAGTCATTCTAAAGAAGTCTTTTCTAATAAAGACTTAGCACTTTTAAATGACTTACATGCGGCGCTTCAGAATGAAAAACATCATAAAAGTTTTATGATGATCACAATGTTACTGATCTTTGTAGTTATTTTTGTTATTTGGGCATGGAATAGTAGTCTCGAAGAAGTGACTCGGGGGCAGGGCAGTATTATTCCGAGTAGCCGTGAACAGATAATTCAAACACTGGATGCTGGTATATTAAAAAGCATGGAAGTCAAGGAGGGGGATATTGTTGAAAAAGGGCAAGTTTTGTTAACGCTGGATGATACTCGCTCATCAGCCATTTTGAGGGAAAGTGAAGCAAAAGTTGATAATCTTGAAGCGATTCGAGCAAGACTGAAAGCGGAGGCCTATTCTACTGAACTTAAATTTCCAGAGGGGTTAGCTACTGATTTAGTGGCACGAGAAACAACAGTATATAATATACGTAAAGAGGCGCTCGAATCAGGGGTAAATAATTTACAAAAAAGCAAAGCCTTATTAGACAGAGAAATAGCAATAACAAAACCTATTGTTGCACAAGGCGCTATGTCTGCTGTGGAGTTATTGCGAATAGAACGTCAGTCAGCCGATATTCAGTCACAGATAAATGAAAAGAAAAATAAATATTTAACGGAAGCAAGTGCGGAATTAGTTAAAACAGAAGCAGAATTAGCTCAGGCAAGGGAAAATATGGCTGGGCGTGCGGATCCAGTAGAACGAGCATTAATACGGGCACCATTAAGAGGAATTGTTAAAAATATACGTATTAATACTGTTGGTGGAGTAATTTCAGCTGGTCAAGATATTATGGAAATTGTTCCATTGGAAGACCAATTATTAGTTGAAGCTTATATCAACCCAAGAGATGTTGCATATGTTCGTACAGGAATGCCGGCCTTAGTCAAACTGACCGCTTATGATTACGCTATTTATGGTGGATTGGAAGGTACTGTGACTTTAGTCAGTCCAGATACATTACATGATCAAAAGAGACCCAGTGATTTAAAACTTAATCAGGATGAAGCTTTTTATCGCGTATTAGTCACAACGCAGAACAGCCATCTTACTGATAAAAATGGAAAGGAATTACCCGTTATTCCCGGGATGATTGCTGGTGTGGATATTAAGACGGGTGAGAAAACGGTGTTTCAATATTTGATTAAGCCAATTACAAGAATGAAGCAGGCTATGCAAGAAAGATAACACTATTCTAATACATTACAGCCTTATTAATATAATAAGGCTGTAATAGAAATTATCTTATTAAGAAAATAAGGAAAGTAATAAGACAACAAAGGAAATTTTCATGTTTAAACGAGTCGGTATTAGTTTTAATATTGAAAATTTATAAACCTAGAAAGCAAAAAACCAGCCATAAGGCTGGTTTTTCTAAAGATGGTGCCCGAACTCGGAATCGAACCAAGGACACGGGGATTTTCAATCCCCTGCTCTACCGACTGAGCTATTCGGGCAACGGGGCGTATTAAACCTGATATCGCTTTGCTCGTCAACGTTATTTATCACAAAACCGTTTGATTGCTGTTTTTTTAAACTTATTGGTTAATAAAACACTACTTACTATGGAAAAAGAGTAAAAATAAATCATCATGTATTTTGCGATAATCAAAATACATGATGATAAAGCAATTTATAAAGTTTCAATCAGAGGCTCAATAACAACAAAGCTTACCCAATAATGTTGGATAAGCCTTGTTGTTAAGTTAAGTTACAATTAGCGATAGTTGCGTTGAGCTGTGCTGACCTTCTCAAGATAACGACGAGATTGGTCGGCAGGGTGCTTATTACGTAATGTGGTATACACTTGCGCGGGTTCTAAATCGTTAATCATTGCAGCCGCTTTTTTCTTATCATTATGAAATATTCGTAACACACTACCAGCACCACCGTTGTAAGCCTGTATAACGGCGTAACGGCGAGAAACAGGATCTTTGATATCTCCAAGGTAACTGTTTTGCAGTATTGAGATATAAGCCGCTCCTGCATCAATATTATTAGCAGGATCAAACAAGTAACCACGGCTTGGTTGCCCTGACTTGCCTTGCATCCGGAAAACATCACGCCCTGCTGTTGCTGGCATAATCTGCATTAAACCAAGTGCATCAGAACTACTCACCGCATATGGGTTGAAACTTGATTCAATTTGCATAATTGCCAAAATCAGTGAAGGTTCAACACCATATTTAGCTGCTGCTTGTTGAACTAATGGTAAATACTTATGAGCACGTTTATCAAGATGATTAGGAACAAGATTAAGGGTGACATACCAAATCGTATTCATACCAGATTGACGTTTTTGTAATTTATTGGCGATCAGATAATCTGCAAATTTATTGGCTCGCCATTCCCAACGTATTGGTTGCCCTGTGTTATCGAGTACTTGTCCTAATAAAAAAGGTTCTGTGCTGTGAGGGATATTATTGACGTCAGAATAGAGGTCGATAGAGCCTGGATCTTCGCCCATCAATAACGTTGTGACTATTGCCTTATGCAATTGAAATTGAGGTGCATCATCACCTAAAGTTTCTATCGTGATCGTACCAGCTTCAAAATTAATATGGCTACGTGTTTTATAAGCATCAGTATATTTTACGTAGTCTTTAGGGCCTGCGATTAATACTTCCTTCATACCCCAAATCATTTCGATATTATTGGCAAATTGCCCCATAAGAATATCGAACGCATTGGTATCCTTTGCGTAATCAGGCTCAAATGTTTTCGGTGGTTTGCTACTACAAGAAATGAGTAGAGGGGCGATAATCAGCAAGAGAAGGATTTTTTTCATGGTCAATTGCATCGCTATGGTGAATAAAATACCAGAGCCTAAAAGGCTCTGGAAATATGAATATTATTTTTCAGGTGGAGTATAGCCGTCAATATGAACATCATGGCCTTCGAATAAAAATCGCACCATTTCTTGTTCTAAGAGTTTGCGATCATCAGGATTCATGGTGTTAAGTTTTTTTTCATTGATAAGCATGGTCTGTTTTGCCATCCATTGAGCCCATGCTTCTTTAGAGATCTCATTGAAAATGCGCTTTCCAATTTCTCCTGGGTACAACTGAAAATCAAGTCCATCAGCTTCTTTGTTTAGGAAAGTACAAAAAATAGTTCTGCTCATAATAAATCCTCAATATCGCAGGGATTAGCTTAGGCTAATTGTCTAAGTAAATTCTCTACAGGTGCTGCCAACCCTACGGTTGCAGGAGTCTGTAAGTTATACCAAAGTCCTTTTTGCGCCTCCATCATAGAAGTAAACGTTGAGAGTTTTACGCAAATTGGCACAATATCTAAATGAAAGTGGCTAAAGGTATGTCGAAATGAAATCAATTGTTCTGATTTATTATTCTCAAGTCCATGCTCAGTTATCCACTGTTCTAAAAGTGCTTTTGTTTCAAACTGAGGGAAGGAAAATAGCCCACCCCATATTCCTGCTGGAGGTCTTTTATCCAACCAAACAAGATTATCATACTGTAAAATAAGAAAATAAGTTGTTTTCTCAGGGATGACTTTTTTCGGTTTTTTCCCAGGATAATCCGCCCAATTGTTTTGAGCATAAGCAATACAACCCTTATTTAATGGGCATAACTCGCATTTAGGTTTACTTCTTGTACAAACCATTGCACCTAAATCCATCATCGCTTGATTGAAATACTCTACGCCTTCAATAGGGGTAACGTTTTCACTTATTTCCCACAATTTATTTTCAACTTCTTTTTTACCAGGCCAACCTTCGATTGCATAACAGCGTGCTAAAACCCGTTTCACATTACCATCAAGAATAGGAAAAGGTTGCTTTAGTGATAATGATAAAATAGCACCTGCTGTCGAACGTCCAACGCCAGGTAAAGCACAAACGTGCTCAAAGGTATCAGGAAACTGTCCTTGATGTTTATCTACAATGTGTTGTGCTGCTTTATGTAAGTTTCTGGCTCTTGCGTAATACCCAAGGCCGGTCCAAAGATGAAGTACTTCATCTAATGGTGCTTTAGCCAATGCAGTGACATCCGGAAAACGTGCAATAAAACGTTCAAAATAAGGAATAACTGTCGCCACTTGGGTTTGTTGCAACATAACCTCTGATAACCAAACGTGATAGGGCGTTTTTTCTTGCTGCCAAGGGAGCGCTTTACGCCCATATTTGTGATACCAATTGAGTACGGCTTGCGAAAATTGCAGTGCTTCCATCATGTTTTATTTTATTAACTCATGTTTTGATTAAGGTAAGATTGCACCACAGAGAGGATAAACTGTAAACACTCTTAATATTTATCTTATAGAGTGATGCTTCTATGTGTGACTCTTGCTAAACTTAGGGATCTTTGGATAATGTCGGTTAAGTTTATACCCTAGCGACATTATAACGATTTTAAGTAAATAATTGGCCTAACGACTGACAGTATTAGACATGATCAAGAATGTAATTTCTCCGGAATTCAATGAAGAAGGGCGTGCTTTACGGCGTGTTCGTAGTTTTGTTCGTAGGCAAGGCCGTTTAACTCCTCGTCAAGAACAAGCATTAGAAATACAGTGGCCTATTTTTGGCATTGAATATCAACCGGAACCCATCGACTTCAGTCAGGTTTTTGGACGCGAAGCACCTGTTATTTTGGAAATTGGCTTCGGTATGGGCGCATCGCTCGTGACTATGGCAAAAAATACACCAGAAAATAATTATTTCGGTATTGAAGTACACGCACCAGGTGTGGGTGCTTGTCTTGCGAGTGCTGAAGAAGAACAATTAAGTAATCTGAGAGTGATGTGTCACGACGCGATCGAAGTGCTCAATCATATGATCCCAGATAATAGCTTAAAAATGGTTCAGTTATTCTTCCCTGATCCATGGCACAAAGCGCGTCATAATAAACGTCGCATTGTTCAAGTGCCTTTTGCAGAATTAATTTTAAAAAAATTAACGTTAGATGGTGTTTTTCATATGGCAACAGATTGGGAACCATATGCAGAACATATGCTTGAAGTGATGACAAGTGTTGAAGGTTATCAGAATTTGTCAGAAACTCAGGATTATGTACCACGACCAGAAACACGCCCCGTGACTAAGTTTGAAAAACGCGGTCATCGTTTGGGGCATGGTGTATGGGATCTTATGTTTAAGAGGGTAAAATAATGGCTAAACAACGTAGTCGCCGTTTACGCAAAAAAATGCGTATCGATGAATTTCAGGAATTAGGTTTTTCAGTTAAATGGACTTTCCCAGAAAATACCCCAATTGAGGAAGTGGATCGCTTTGTTGATGAACTGATCCTCAAAGTTATTGAGCCAAACGGGCTGGCATTTGATGCAAGTGGTTACCTGAGCTGGGAAGGCCTAATTTGCTTACAACAAATTGGTAAATGTACAGAAGAACATCGCCAATTAGTCGAAAACTTCCTAAAAGAGAATAAAATGCAAGATGTACAGACCTCTGAGCTATTTGATGTTTGGTGGGACTGATAGAAAGTTATACATTTAGCAAATAATAACAAGGGCATCCAAAAGGATGCCCTTGTCTGTCTGGGGAAGGGACTGTGATTACAACGTTATCTAACACATTACTGTCAGATATTTTGCAACAAATTCGTCCATTAATAGGACAAGGAAAAGTCGCGGATTATATTCCCGCGTTAGCTCAAGTGTCTTCAGAACAGTTGGCTATAGCTGTTTATACGGTGGATGGTGAGCTTTATCAATCGGGTATGGCTGACAAGCGTTTTTCTATTCAGTCTATTTCTAAAGTACTGAGTTTGACACTCGCTTTAACTCGTTATGAAGAAGATGAAATTTGGCAACGTGTAGGAAAAGAACCTTCAGGTTTGCCTTTTAATTCTTTAATACAGTTAGAGATGGAAAAAGGGATACCGCGAAACCCTTTTATTAATGCGGGTGCTATTGTTATCACCGATATGTTGCAGTCTCGATTAAGTGCACCAAAGCAAAGAATGCTAGAAGTGATTCGCTTTCTAACGGATGCTCCTGATATTTGTTATAACGCAGTTGTGGCTAAATCAGAGATGGAACATCTCAGCAGAAATGCGTCAATCGCGTATTTAATGAAATCTTTTGATAATTTTGAAAATGATGTTATCACGGTACTGGAAACCTATTTTCATTATTGTTCAATAGAAATGAGCTGTACTGAATTAGTTCGATGTTTTAGTTATTTAGCCAATCAAGGTATAAGTGTTGGGAATAAAAATCAGATTATTACGCCAAGACAAACCCGCCAAATAAATGCGTTAATGTTAACCTGTGGTATGTATGATGGTGCCGGTGAATTTGCATTTCGTATTGGCATTCCAGGAAAGTCTGGTGTGGGTGGTGGTATTATTGCTGTTGTCCCTGATGCTTTTACTGTTGCTGTTTGGTCACCAGAGCTGGATAAATCAGGTAATTCATTAGCAGGTTGTGCAGCACTTGAATTATTAGCAAACAAAGTAGGGCGCTCGATTTTTTAGCCATGTTTTCAGGAGAGTTGTTATGAATTTAAGAAATATTGCTGTAGCACTGTTTTTTGTTGCTGGCTTTGCCAATGCATCCCCCAGTTTTGATTGCGCTGTAATGCCAAAAGATGATTTACGTATTACTCCTGAGTTTGTTGAAGTTGCTGGCTCACAGGGTTTAATGGTCATTTATCCCGATGGCACATTATTCCAAAATGAAAAAAGCGCCACATTGACGCCGCAACAACAAGCGTTAGCAAAGAAGTATCAAGCCACAGTTAGACGAGATGTACCTTGGTTAAGAACTGAAACAGGGGTAAAACTGCAAGATTCTCGCAAGGTGCTCGATAAAGTGGTAATTGAAGCTTTTGGTAAAGAAAGTAATATTCTCAATAGATTAAGTCGATTAGAGAAAGATCTTAATCAACAAATGGATAGAGTGGTCAGCATAGAACCGAATAACATTACATTCCATTCTCAAGCCATTAAAGACGTTGAAGCCAAAGGCCGTGAAATCGTAGAAAGTAGCCTAGGTGGTATGTTGCAAGACAGCATTAATGAGTTGGGGAAAAAACAGTTATTAGCTGCCGCGGGTGGTGACAGTAAAAAAGCCTTAGGTGGATTATTAGGAAACTTAGATGGTTTTCAAAAAATTATAGATCAGGAGTGGAAACAGCAAGAAGCTGCATTTACTCAATTTGGTCAGCAAGCTTGCAGCAAAATAACCCAGATGGAAAGCCAACGAGTGGAGCTTGTTAATTCTCTAAAAAAATAATGATACTCCTCATGCTTCAAGCGATATCTTGAATTATTTAGAGTATATAAATTGCTAGCTCACAACAATTGAAAACAATAATGAAAATCATTCTTATTCAATTGACTTATGAGATGAGCTGTTTAGAATGCCCTGTTTGAGTATTCCACTTAAACAGGGCAAAATTAATGAAGAAGATCCTTCCTTTAGTTATCGCATCTATCCTTTCTGTAACCAGTTTCTCTGCGTTAAGCAAAACGCCAATCGAATACCAACCTAACCAAGTTATTAGCCAGCACAATGACAAGATGGTGATTAAACACCTATTAGGTGAAACGTCGGTCACTAAGAACCCTTCAAAAGTGGTTCTATTTGATTTTGGTCTTTATGATTCTTTAGTTCAGTTAGGTTTAGCCGATAAAGTGGTTGGGCTACCGTTAGGTAATGCGCCTGCCTATATTAAAGGAAGTATTGCAAGTAACGTGGCTAATGTTGGTGGCATGAAAGCGCCTGACTTAGAAAAATTAGCCGAAATTAAACCTGATTTAATTATTATTACAGGTCGCCAAGGTGCCTCATATGATGCTTTAGCGAAAATTGCACCAACCGTTAATTTAGGTACTAACAGTGCAAATTATCTCAATTCAGTTGAGTCAAATATTAAATTATTAGGTGAATTATTTGATAAACAGCAAGTGACTCAAGAGCAAATTGCTAAATTAAATACTGTTATTGAGCAAGCCCAGAAAAAAGCAGCAGGATCTGACAAAAAAGTTTTAGTACTATTACATAACGCTGGCAATTTAATGCCTAATAATCAAAGTGTTGTTTATGATGTTGTTAAAGCTAAAAGAGCTGAATTACCGCCTGTTGCTGAAGAAGAGAAAGGCAAGCGTCGTGTAGTTACATCAGAAATGATTGTTCAAGCTAACCCAGATGTTATTTTTATTATTGATCGCAGTGAGGCCATTGGTGCGGGTAAATTAGAAAAAACAGCGTTTGAAGATGGTGCTATAAAATCAACATCAGCCTATAAAAATAGTGGTATTGTTTATCTACAAGCTGATCTTTGGTATCTTTCTGGTGGTGGTTTAGACAGCTTAACTAAACAAATTGAAGCGGTAGAAAATGCACTTTAATTGGCTTAACCTTAAGATTTTTATGGTGTTTTAAGGTTTGCAATAAAGAAAAATGCCCAACTGTGAATAATCAGTATGGGCATTTTTTTAAGCTAGCTATTTGAAATCAGCAATATTAAAGAAATAACTCAAGCAATGAATTGAGGAACAGCTTGCCATGAGGTGTAATTTGCCAGTGAGTGTCTGATTCACTGATATAATCTAAAGCCAAAGCTTCATCTATTTGATGGCGAATAACTTCTTCGGAAAGTCCCGTATAATCGCTGAAATCTTGTCTTGGAAATGCTTCTAATAGACGAAAACGGTTCATAAAAAATTCAAATGGACGGTCATCATTATCAACAAAATGTTGCTGATCGAGATAACGGCCCTCCATAAAACCTTTAGGATGCTTGGTTTTTACTGTTCGCATTATGCGACCATCTTCAAAGCTTATTTTTCCATGAGCACCACAACCGATACCTAAATAATCCCCGAAACGCCAATAATTTAAGTTGTGCTCACATTGAAAGCCCGGTTTGCAATATGCTGATGTTTCATATTGTTGATAACCTGCGGCTGTCAATAATTTGTCACCTTCTGAGAAAATATCCCACAGCATATCGTCATCAGGTAATTTAGGCGGACGAGAGCCAAATTGTGTATTGGGTTCAATGGTTAATTGATACCAAGACAAATGTGGTGGGGATAACTCTATTGCTTGCTGTAAATCCGAAAGCGCTTGAGATAATGATTGGTCTGGTAATCCATGCATTAAATCTAAATTAAAGCTACGTAGCCCTAATTCTTTGGCTAAACGAGCCGCGTTTTTAGCTTCATCCGCATCATGAATGCGTCCCAAACGGATCAGTTTTTCATCACCAAAACTTTGCACACCAATAGAAATACGATTTACACCCGCACGTTGGAATCCGGCAAAGCGTTCAGCTTCTACGGTTCCTGGATTTGCTTCCATGGTAATTTCTGCAGTCGGGCTAACAGCAATACGCTCTTTAACACCATAGAGTAAATCAGCCATTGACTCAGCACTTAATAAGCTAGGTGTACCGCCTCCAATAAATATGGTTTGAACTTTACGGGAGCCAACGTGAATAAGATCGGCATCTAAGTCATTGAGTAAATGTTGCACATATTCCTGGTGCGGTACTTCACCCTTTAGTGTGTGTGAGTTGAAATCGCAATAAGGGCATTTTTGTACACACCAAGGAATATGGATATACAAACTTAATGGAGGCAACTTAAGCATTCTTAAGGGCATCCAACATTAATTTAAGTGCTTTACCACGATGCGAATGCTGATTTTTTTGCTCTTTTGTTAATTGTGCTGCAGTACAATTTAATTCAGGAACAAAGAAAATAGGATCGTAGCCAAATCCACCTTCGCCGTGCATATCGGTGCTTAATATACCGTGCCAAATACCGTGGAAAATCAGTGGCGTTGGATCGTTTTCATGGCGCATATAAACCAATACACAGTTAAATTGTGCTTGGCGTTTTTCAGTTGGTACATCTTTCATTGCATTAAGCAATTTATCCAGATTTTGCTGATCGCTTGCATCAATCCCTGCATAGCGTGCTGAGTAAATACCTGGAGCACCGCCTAAAGCATTTACTGAAATACCCGAGTCATCGGCAATGGCAGGTAGACCTGTTACTTTTGCCGCATGGCGCGCTTTAATAAGCGCATTTTCAACAAAGGTTAGGCCTGTTTCTTCAACAGAATCAACACCAAGCTCTGTTTGAGCAACAATATCTAAACCGAAATCAGAAAGCAAAGAGGCTAGCTCTTTGACCTTTCCCGGGTTTCCTGTCGCGAGCACCACTTTTTGCATGCATGTTATCCTTAGTAAAGTGTTACGCTAAGTAACCATTGTAAAACATCTACACGCAGATAATTCAAGGCGTAAAGCACAAGAATAACAATCATTGCAGAGAAATCTAATCCACCCATTGCCGGAATAATACGGCGAATTGGTGCCATTAACGGTTCTGTTAATTGAAATAAAAGATGATCAATCGGGTTACGGCCTTGACTTACCCAGCTAAGGATTGCACGGATAATAATCAACCAGAAAATCATTTTTCCCGCAGCTGTTAAGAGTTCAATAAAGGCAAACGGAAACATAAGTGAGAAAGGAATTGATGTTCCAGATAGGTAAGATGGAATAATAATACCTAATAGAATTAATACATATGCCAGTAAAACTGAGGCTGTATCAATAGGGCCAATAGAAGGAATAAAACTTCTTAATGGGCGAATAACGGGCTGTGTGATTTTGACGATAAACTGTGAAAAAGGATTATAAAAATCAGCTCTGACACATTGCATCCAAACACGTAATAGAAGCACGGATGTGTAGAGTTGAAGAAGAGTCAGAATGACGAAATTTAAAAAATTCATTAGTTGGCCCTGATGAAATTAAAATTGTTTTTCCATTTCTTGTGCGCGTTTAATCGCAGCTTGCATAGCAGAAGCGACGTTTTCAGGTAATTTACCTTCATAAAACTGCATAAGCGCAGCCGCTGTCGTTCCACCTTTTGATGTTACCTGCTCGCGTAAAGTTGAGAAAGGTAGCATATGTTGTTTTTCAGCTAAGGCAGTAGAGCCACTTGCCGCTTGTTGCACGATGGCTCTTGCTACATCAGGTGAAAAACCTAAACGTTCAGCTTCTTGTTGCATTGATTCCATAAACAAGAAGAAATAAGCGGGTGCACTACCAGCAACGGCGATAATATCATTGATGGCAGATTCTTGCTCTACCCAAACGGTTATGCCGACACTTTTCATTAACTCATCAGCAAATTGTTTGTCTTGAGATGAAAGCGAATGAGGTGCAAACATACCACTTAATCCTTTACCCACAAGCGCCGGTGTATTTGGCATAATGCGGACAAGCTGTAATGGTGTTGCAAAATAGTCATTATAACGGGCTGATGGAATGCCAGCCGCAATAGTAAGGACTAACTTTTTACGCATATCGATATTTTGTAAGAGCTTACAAACTTCTTCCATCATTTGAGGTTTTACAGCTAGTATAATGACATCCGCTTTTTGCACTGCGTTAATATTGTCATTAGTACTATGGATACCAAACTCTTTTACTAAAGGTTCTCTGCGAATAGCGGAAGGTGAACTGACGGTTATTTTTTTTGCGGGATATCCACCTTGAACCAATCCAGCAATAATGGCTTGAGCCATATTTCCAGCACCAATAAAAGCGATGTTACGATGTTCCATATAAACCTCTATTTTTACTTAGTCGCGTAATCTCTTGCACCAAAAATTGCTGTACCAATACGAACAAGTGTTGAACCACAAGCAATAGCCGCCTCCATATCATTTGTCATTCCCATAGATAATGTATCGATGTTGGGATATTGAGATTGTAACTGCTTAAAGGCGAGGTGCATTTTTTCTAGTACTTCCACTTGTTTATCATAATGACTTTCAGGTGCAGGAATGGCCATTAATCCACGTAACTTGATGCCTGAAAGAATAGAAATTTGTGCTGCTAGTCCATCAAGTTCAGTCAGATTAATACCTGATTTGCTGTTTTCATCACTGATATTGATTTGAATAAGTACATTCAATGGTGGCAATGAAGCAGGACGTTGATCACTTAATCTTTGAGCGATTTTTAGTCTATCAATGGTATGGCACCAATCAAAATGTTCAGCAACAAGGCGTGTTTTATTTGACTGTAAAGGGCCGATAAAGTGCCAAACTAAGGTGTTGTTATCAGAAAAATAATTAATTTTGTCGACACCTTCTTGGACATAATTTTCGCCAAATTCAGTTTGTCCACATGCGATTGCTTTTTCGATGTCACTCGCAGGTTTTGTTTTACTCACTGCAAGCAGTGTTATTTCTTCTGAAGAACGGCCGCATTTTTGCGCTACGGTGTCAATGTGAGACCTGACATTGACGAGATTCTGTTTAATAGTATTCATGGCAACTCAGGAGATAATAAGATGAAAATGGAAAATTTAATTGCATATAGTGTAAAGCATAACGCCTCTGATCTGCATCTTTGTTGTGGCGATGTACCACGATTACGGATCAATGGTGTACTTTATCAACAAAATCAATGTAAACCTATCACTTCTGATATTCTATTAACGTGGTTACAACCTTATTTAAGTGATAGTCAAAAACAAATTTTTGAGGATGAAGGGCAAATTGATATAGCTGTAACATTGGTGAATGGGCAACGGCTTCGTGTGAATTTATTTTGCCAACAAAAAGGATTTTCTGCGGTATTAAGAATAATCGAAACACAAATTCCCTCCTTAGATAAACTTAGAGCACCTAAATCGATAGCAACGTTATTAGATAACTATTCACATGGGCTTATTTTAGTGACTGGTGCGACTGGCAGTGGTAAATCATCGACATTAGCCGCGATGATCAATTATTTAAATCAATATCAACGTCAGCATATTTTAACATTAGAAGATCCCATTGAGTTCATACATAGCAATAAGCAAAGTATTGTTCAGCAACGAGAGATTGGACGTGATGTTCAAAATACTGTAAGCGCAATAAAGAGTGCCTTACGTCAAGATCCAGATGTTATTATGTTAGGTGAGTTAAGAGATGCACAAAGTATTAAATTAGCCTTGACGGCTGCTGAAACAGGGCATTTAGTCCTCGCTACTTTGCATACTAAAGGCGCAAAACAAACACTTGAACGCGTCACTAACGTATTTGCGGGCAATGATCGTCAATGGGTTTCATCACAATTAGCATGTAGTTTAAGAGCAATTATTTCACAAGAACTGGTGCCGTCAACTGATGGTGGGCGAGTGGCATTATTCGAAATAATGCAAGTTACTCCGGGTATTTCACACCTTATTAGAGAAGGGAAATATCATCAAGTAACAACATTAATGCAAACGGGGAGTGAACATGGCATGCAAACCTTCATGTTAAGTCGCCAACAACGTCAACATGAAGGATTGATTCAACGAGATTAGTTAGTGAAGAGTAAGAGCGAACGTTTGGTGTTACTGGCACTTGTTAGCATTGCTGTTCAAACCAACTTTCAAGAATAATAACGGCAGATGTTGCATCCACACTGCCTTTATCCAAAGAACGGTAACCACCACGTTCAAAAAGGTGAGAGCGAGCTTCAACGGTACTAAGTCGTTCATCATGCAAAGCAATTTGCACCCCAAATCGACCATGTAAGCGATTAGCAAATTTTTTCGCTTGTGTTGTGACTAGTTGTTCTGTGCCATCCATATTAAGAGGTAGACCTACAATGACTAAATCAGGTTGCCACTCTTTTATAATTTTTTCGATTTGAGACCAATCAGGAATGCCGTCTTTGGCTTTAAATGAAGCTAAAGGCCTTGCGGTTCCAGTGATTTCTTGACCAATAGCAACGCCAATACTTTTAGTGCCGAAATCAAAGCCCATTACTGTTCTGTTTGACATTAGGCGTGACCTGCTATAGGTGAAATAGTGTGGATATTAATCCCAATTAATTCAGCAGCTTTATGCCAACGTTCAGCAATAGGGGTATCAAAAATAATTTGAGGCGATGCTTCAACTGTGAGCCAACTATTTTCTAAAATTTCTTTTTCTAATTGGCCTTGCTCCCAACTGGAATAACCTAAAGAGACCAATGTTTTTTCGGGCTGTCTTGCAGTGCCTAAGGTTTCTAATACATCTTTGGATGTTGTGATCATGGTGCTATCACTGATTTTTATACTGGAGCTAAAACCTGACACAGGAGTATGTAAGATAAAACCATGCTCTTCGGCAACGGGGCCTCCTGACATCACCGGTTTTTGTAAACTAATCGCTTCATCTCTATCCGTTGAAAAAATATCCAGTTGATCTAATACGCCTTCTACTGAGATATCTTCGATAGGTTTATTAATAATTAAGCCCATCGCACCGTTTTCATTATGTTCGCAAACATAGACGACCGAACGCTCAAATAACGGATCGTTCAATGAAGGCATAGCAATAAGAAAATGGTTAAGTAAATTCATAATAGTAATACTGTTCCCTGATCATTTTTAGTAAAAAACCTAGCCCTTTTATACATTGTGCTTCTTAATGTATACCACTTATTGATATGTAGGGGCTAGGCTCAGACTTTTAAACCCTTTGACGAGAGGGATTAAAAGTTAGTTTTTCTTGTTTAGGCGTACTTCAATCGCATCCATCAACATGCCAGTAACTGATACATCAGGATAAGCCGCTTCGATTTCACGCGCACAAGTTGGGCTAGTGACGTTAATCTCAGTTAAACGATCGCCAATAATATCTAAGCCAACAAAAATAAGCCCTTTTTGTTTCAGTATAGGGGCGACTTGACGCGCAATTGCCCAATCACTCTCTGTTAATGGACGAGCTTCACCACGACCACCAGCCGCTAAGTTACCACGAGTTTCCCCTTTTGCAGGAATACGCGCTAAGCAATAAGGAACAGGTTCGCCATCTACAACAAGAATACGTTTATCACCATCGACAATTTCAGGTAAGAAGTTTTGCGCCATGCAGAAACGATGACCATGCTCTGTGAGTGTTTCGATAATGACACCCACGTTAGGATCGTCTTTTTTCAAACGAAAAATAGATGCGCCACCCATACCATCTAATGGTTTGAAAATGACATCACCGTGTTTTTCATGAAAAGCTCGTAAATGCTTAGCTTCACGAGTCACTAAAGTGTCTGGTGTTAATGTTGGAAACCATGCTGTAAAGAGTTTTTCATTACAGTCACGCAAGCTTTGGGGTTTATTAACAATGAGTGTTCCCATATCTTCTGCGCGTTCTAAAATATAGGTTGCGTAAATAAACTCGGTATCAAAAGGCGGATCTTTACGCATTAAAATGGTATCAAGGTCACCTAAAGCAATATCTTGCTCTTGGCCAAATTCAAACCATTTTTCTGGGTTTTCTTCAACGCTGAGTATACGAGTGTGAGCGCGTGCTTCACCTTGATGTAGGTAAAGATCGTTCATTTCCATATAATGAATTTCCCAACCACGGCGCTGTGCTTCTAAGAGCATGGCAAAGCTGGTATCTTTTTTGATTTTGATGGATGAAATTGGGTCCATCACAATACCTAATTTAATCATTACTTCTCCTTTATCCCAGATCGCCGAACCGAACCTGTAAAGCGGTGATTGCGGTGAGTGCTGTTGTTTCAGTTCTTAATACACGAGGACCTAATAAAATATCAGTAAAATGGTGTTCTGCTGTCATGGCGATTTCTTCGGGAGAGAGTCCCCCTTCAGGGCCAATCAATAAGCGTACTTTTTTAACAGGTAAGGGTAAGGTATTAATGCTTTGGCTTGCTCTAGGGTGCAAATTGAGTTTTAAACTACCATCATTTTGAGCACACCATTTTTCTAATGACATCACTGGCATCAATTGTGGAAGCGTATTTCTACCACACTGCTCACATGCTGAGATAATAATTTTTTGCCATTGCTGATGTTTTTTCTCTAAACGACTAGGGTCTAGTTTAACACCACAGCGTTCTGAGATCAGTGGCGTAATCATATTTACCCCTAACTCCACTGATTTTTGAATAGTAAACTCCATTTTCTCGCCTCGTGATAGTACTTGCCCTAGATGGAGGTCGAGAGGGGATTCTTTATCATCAACAATCCCTTCATTTATTTGCACTGTGACTGACTTTTTTGTGCATTCAATGATTTCAGCTTCAAACACTTGATTTGAACCATCAAACAGTGCCAGTTTTTGTCCTATAGACATTCTTAACACACGACCAACATGATTAGATGCTTCTTCATCTAATGCTGTTTGAATGCCTGCTGTGAGTGGTTTTGGATGATAAATGCGAGGAATACGCATAACGTGAAACCCTTACGTAAAAGATGGTTAACCGTGATAAATAAAATATGTGATATGCATCATACGCATGACATTATGGCATGCAAGTTATCACTTTACTTTTGTTGTTATTATAGCGTGAATATTCTTGCGAGTTTTGTCGCAAAACTTCATATTTTTAAGGAGATTATGAAAAAAAACTCGGCATTAAACTTATGCTCTTATACAGTTAATTAACAAGGGTGTTGATATGTATAAGGAATTGATATTTATGCTATTTTTTTTGGGTGTTATAAGGGTTTCCTTATTTTCTTTTTTTAACTACTTTTTTATAGGGATTAAGTTTTTTGTATTTTATTCATTATTATCTTTATTGCCTAAGCATCGACGTTATCAGCTAGCTTTTAGCTACTTTGCCATTTTTCTTTATTGGATCTCAACTTATAATTCACTGAATTTATTAATAATATTATCGATATTAACTTTTTATTTATTAACACTGTCCTTCTTTGATTCGGACTACTTTTTATTGCCTAATAATTTAACATTTTGGTTATTATTTTTGGGGTTATCATGTAATTACACTACATACGGATTAGTATCCTTTCATCATGCTTTTTATGGTTTTTTAATAGGCACAGGGCTTTTTTACGGTGTTTATTTATGGGGATATTTTATTTATCAAAAATGTGTATTGGGTTTTGGTGATGTGAAATTGTTTGGTGCAATTGGTGCATGGTGTGGGTTTGAAAAATTACCTTATATTCTTTTAGGCGGTTCTTTTTTGGGGCTTTGTGTGTATTGCTCTGTATTAATAACAACAAAAGAATATTTAAACAAAGTCGCGTTTGGCTCTTGTCTATCTTTTTCGACATTAATAGTGCTTGGTTTCTATTTTTAGTTTGATGATAATTTTAAAATTACACTATTTAAAATGGGTAATATATTGGAGATAAAGAGAAAGCAGTGTGCGGAAATAAATCAGCACACTGAAAAGAAGATTATAGATTTTCTTTTATAAATTGTAGCCAATGTTTTGTATCACCCAAATACTTTTCAACCGGTATTAGATGATAACCTTGACTATCTTCAATAAATAACGTCGGAAAACCATGACCATTAACTTGGCTCATTAATTGTTGTGTTTGACTTAAATGTTGCTGAATTTGTGTTTTGCTAATTTCAGACAGTAAAGATGCAAACAGTTCAACATCAAAGCCTAGCTTTTTCACAATAAATAACAGTGTGTTTTTATCACTGATATTTAGACCATCAAGGTAATAGGCCTCTTGTAATGCTTTTAATAAATAAACGTCACGTTTTCCCATTATTTGAGCGACAAGAATAGCTGAAATAGGTAACAAAGAGTTTAGTACCATTTTTGTATTACCAAGAGCGTCACGGTATGCATGACTAAAAACTTGACCTGATAACTGGCTAATACGTTCATCAATTGGTGTGACGTGTTCTTTCCATGATTGACCACCAGTGACGGCTCTTGCTGGTGTAAACAAACCACCACCATGTAACTTGATAGCATCAGGAAATATATTGCTCACTACTTCAATTAAGGGAGCAATGCCATAACACCAACCACAAAGAGGATCATAAACATAGTGCAATATTTTAGTACTTTGAGTATTACCTGTACTGCTTGTTACTGAGGCCATTGCATCTCTCCTTTAAGTACTTTTGCACTGAGCTCTAGGCTTGATTTGTCTGCTAAATTCTGATGAGTTTTTTCCATCACTGCAATAAATTCATCTGAATTTTTTGTCTTTTCAAGATTTTTCTCAGCCTCAATTAGGTAATTCATCGTAAAATCAACTGCTTGTAGACTATATGTTGCTTCAGGTAAATAGTGACCTGGAATAACGGTTTTTGGTGAGAGAGATTTTATTTGCTGTAACGCACTAACCCAATGTTGGCGCTCTGCAACAGTTTGAGTATCCGCTAACCAGACATGAATATTTTCAGAAACTAAAACCCCCCCCATCACTGCATTCAGTTTTGGAACATAAAGATATGTTCTATCTGGAGATTGACTATCTAATCCTTTGATAGAAATAGTCTCTCCTTCAATAGAAAAACTATCGCCTGTTACCACTTCAGGAATGATGATTTTTTTAGGGGCGTTTTCTTTAAGTACTGGCCCCCAGTAGGCAAGTTTTCCTGCTTGGGTTTCGTTGATAGCATTGATTGTGGGTGCAGTTGCAATCACTTTAGCATTTGGAAACGCATCAGTAATAACATCTAATCCAAAATAAAAATCAGGATCTGAATGGCTGATATAGATATAAGTGAGGTTTTTTCCAGAAGCTTTGATCTTATCAACTAAGGCTTGTGCATCATTTTTTTGAAATTGTGCATCAATTAAAACAGCATCTTTATCACCATAAATAATTTCAGAAGAAACAGGGAAAACACTCGATTCTCCAGGATTATAGATATCTAATGTTAATTCAGTGGCTAGTGCTGACGTTGCGAAGAAGGTGGTTGTTGCAAGTGTTAAAGGAAGTAATTTTTTCATCTTTTGTTTTCTCCATAATGTTGTTGCTGACTATAATATGTTGCATAAAACAAGAGAAAAACCCCATTTCAGGCAATTAATTGTTGCGTAAATCGAGCAAATAAAATGGATAAAATAAAAGCATCAGAAGTTTTTGTGACCATTGTAAAGCAAGGTAGCATGATAAAAGCTGCTGATTATCTAGGTATGTCTAGAGCCATGGTAACTCGTTATTTAAATGAAATGGAGGAATGGGCGGGTGTTCGTTTATTACATAGAACGACACGTAAACAGAGCTTAACATCTGTTGGTGAGATGGTTTATGAACAGAGCTTACAATTATTAGAAATGGCAGAACGTATCCCCGCCAATATTCCTAAGGAGCGCCATCAAATTAGTGGGCTTGTTCGTATTACCAGTTCACAATCGTTAGCAAATAGCATTTTATCTGTTGCAATATGTGAGTTTATGCAACGTTACCCTTTAATTGCCGTCGATTTACAAATTACTAATCAAACGGTGAATTTGGTGGAAGAGCGCATTGATATTGCTTTGCGTATTACTAATCATCTTGAGCCTAATTTAATTGCACGACCGCTGGCAACATGCCTTTCTGTAGTATGTGCTCATAAAGATTATTTAGTAAAAAAAGGAATACCGAAAACGCCGGATGATCTCGCTCAACATCAGTGTTTAACTTATCGTTTTTTTGGCCGTAGCTTATGGGAATTCAATTTAGAGGATAAACGTTATTCTGTGCCCGTTGGTGGTAATTTGAGTGCTAATGAATCCGTTGTGTTATTGCAGGCAACGTTAAAAGGTGCAGGTATATCATTACAACCTTATTATTCAGCAAAACCTTATCTTGAAAGTGGAGAGCTGGAACATATTTTAGCTAACTACCAAGCTCAATCTATGGGGATTTATGCTGTTTTAGCGAGTCGGCAAAATATGCCAGCAGCAGTACGTGTATTGCTCGATTTTCTTGTTGAGTGGTTTTCATCCTCTCCGCATTGGCTTGGTTTATCGGGTAAAAGCGAGATTTAAGCGTGTAGGGTAATCTGCTAATGTGTTTTTCATTACATCAATAAAATAGGAAGCCAGTTGTGATGATGGACGATGAGAAGGGCAAATTAAGCTAATAGTAAAGGGGATCGTAAAACTTAAAGGCCGAAGACAAAGTGTTTTATCGAGATAATCAAGAGCAGTAATAGGATTAACAATTGAAATACCTATATTTTCGCTAACCATAGCACAGATAGACGCGGCACTTTGTGTTTCCATCACTAATCGTCGCGATATTCCTTCTTGAATAAAAACGGCATCAATGAGCTGTCGATAAGGATCATTAACAGACAAGCTGATAAATCGCTCGTTTTGAAAATCAGACGGGTGTAATAACGATTTTTGGCACAATGGGTGTGACTTAGGTAAAACGGCAACTTCATTGAGTGTTAACAGTGTTTCTTGTTGAGTTCCTGCTGGTGTTTGTGTGTGTTCTGTTAATCCTAAATCATAATGTTGAGCAGATAGCCATTCTTCTAATAAAGGTGATTCTTGAGGGACAATGGTTAAATTGACATCGGGATGTTGATCAATAAATTGCCGACAAATCGAAGGTAGCAATGATTGAGCAAATGCGGGTAAACAAGTGATATTTAATTCGGCTTGTCTAAAATGACGAATACTTTCAGCGACATTAATGATCCTATCTAAACCATAATAAGAGCGTTGTACCTCTTCAAAAAAACGTAATCCTTCTGTTGTGGGTTGGAGTCGACCTTTTATCCTGTCAAATAACTTAAATGATAATAGATGCTCAAGACGTGATAACTCTCGACTCACCGTAGGTTGCGAAGTTTTCAGTAATTCAGCTGCTTCAGTAAGATTTTGAGTTGTCATTACGGCATGAAAGATTTCAATATGTCGCCAGTTAAAAGGAGCTTTCATTGATTATTCCTATATCAAAAATGAATAGAGTGTAGCTTATTTGATATTTTTATTCCTTTTCAAGTTAATTAATAATCATTTTATTCACCAGTGACTTTTATGAGTAAATATTATGACAACATCAATCACTATGGCTCACTATCAACTCGCACAAACATATGGAACGCCATTATGGGTTTATCAAGGCGATACAATTTCTGAACGTATTGCTCAACTAAAATCGTTTGATGTGGTTCGCTTTGCTCAAAAAGCGTGCTCCAATATTCATATCTTACGATTAATGAAAGCACAGGGTGTTAAAGTTGATTCTGTTTCATTAGGAGAGATTGAACGCGCTTTAGTTGCGGGTTATCAAGGTGGTAGAGAAAAAAGTGAGATTGTTTTTACTGCGGATTTACTGGATGAAAGAACCCTTGAACGTATAGTGGAATTAGATATTCCTGTGAATGCGGGCTCAATTGATATGCTTCGTCAATTGGGGGAGCGCAATCAAGGGCATGCTGTTTGGATAAGAGTTAACCCTGGATTTGGTCATGGGCATAGTCAAAAAACCAATACGGGGGGGGAAAATAGTAAACATGGTATTTGGTTCGATGATGTTCCTGAAGCATTATCCGTGATCCAACAATACAACCTGACTCTAGTTGGTTTTCATATGCATATTGGTTCTGGTGTTGATTATCAACATCTCGCTAGTGTATGTGATGCTATGGTTGAGCAAGTACTTACCTCTAAAGTTGATATTAATGCTATTTCAGCAGGTGGGGGATTATCAACGCCATATCAAGAAGGTGATGCAACAGTCGATTTAACCCACTACTTTTCGTTGTGGGATAAAGCTCGTCAGCGTATTGCACAACATCTTGGTCATGATATTGAGCTTGAAATCGAACCAGGACGTTTCTTAGTGGCTGAGTCTGGTGTATTAATCTCTCAAGTGAGAGCGGTTAAATCGATGGGAAGTCGTTACTATGTGCTGGTGGATGCTGGATTCAATGATTTAATGCGCCCTGCTATGTATGGCAGTTATCATCAGATTTCAGTTTTAGATAATCATGGGCAAATAAAGCCAATGACAGAATTACGAGAAACGATTGTGGCAGGTCCTCTGTGCGAATCGGGGGATGTTTTTACCCAACAGGAAGGTGGCACAGTTACTCCTCGTTTATTACCTCAAGCCCAAGTAGGTGATTACGTAATTATCCATGATACAGGGGCTTATGGCGCTTCAATGTCATCTAATTATAATAGCCGTCCTCTTATTCCTGAAGTATTGATGACAAAAGGGGCTCCTCAATTAATTCGTCGTCGACAAACAATAGAGGAATTATTAGCGTTGGAGTTAGATCTCTAATTAATTTCAATAAGTTGAGCTTAATAAAAAACACCTCATGACTAAAAGTGATGAGGTGTTTGTGTTTTATAGGGAAAATATTTCCCTTAATATGCGTTTTTAAGCTGCCTTATCTGTTTTGACGTTGTCAGCTTTTGGCTTTTTTGCGGGTACCGCCAATGCATCAAAGTCAAATTCATCAACGTTGATACTCCGTAAGCGACTTTGCTCTGCTTTACGTAAGATATTGGCTTCTTCCTGAGTGACTCGTTTATCAGACAGTGCTTTGTCAGCTAATTTATCTAATTGAGTAAAACTAAACTTCTTCTCATAGAGGCGGCAAATACGGTCGAAAATGGGTTCTGCTGCCAGGATATCAAGCAATGCTTCTTCCATTAAACCGTGTGGATTATGTTCACATGGTGTTAAGAATTGACCTCTACCAATACGGTCTCGAGTTTCAGAAGGCTGTTGAATAATTTGAGCCACTTTACTATCTAGTTTATCGGATGGGAGTTTTTGCGCTTTGCCAAGAGGAAAAATAATTGCGCGCATTGTACCTGCAATCATTCGGCTCGGGAAATTACGCAACAGTTCATCAATGGCATTTTCAGCTTGATATAAACACTCTTTCACACTCCAATGTACTAAAGGTAAATCTGCTGTATGGCGACCCTCATCTTCGTAGCGTTTAAGGACTGCTGAGGCGAGAAAAATATGACTTAATATATCACCTAAACGTGCTGAAATACGTTCACGACGTTTTAAACTTCCACCTAAAACGCCCATTGAAACATCAGACAATAGAGCCATATTGGCACTAAGGCGGTTAATCTGTTGATAATAACGACGTGTTTCATCATTGGTTGGCGAAGTACTTAATCGACCATTGGTAATACCTAACCAAATGCTTCGTAAGGTATTACTTGCAACATGGCCAATATGGCCAAATAAAGCTCGGTCAAAATCATGTAGATTGCTATCGCGTGCGGCGGCAATTTCATCCAGCACATAAGGGTGACAACGAATAGCACCTTGACCATAAATGATCATGCTACGTGTTAAAATATTGGCACCTTCAACGGTGATCGCAATAGGTGAACCTTGATAAGAACGGGCAACAAAGTTTGAAGTTCCAAGACAGATCCCTTTACCACCAACAATATCCATTGCGTCAATAACGCCACGCTGTGCTCTATGAGTACAGTGATATTTAACGATAGCAGATAAAACAGCCGGCTTTTCACCTAGCATAATACCTGTGGTAATTAAGGTTGACGCTGCATCTAAAAGATAAGCGTTACCGGCCAGACGTGCCAATGGTTCTTCGATACCTTCCATTTTACCAATAGGTATTTTGAATTGACGACGGACACGAGAATAAGCACCGGTTGCCATCGCCACACTTTTTAATCCACCTGTAGAGTTTGATGGTAGAGTAATACCACGACCAACAGATAGACACTCCACCAGCATCCTCCAGCCTTGTCCTGCCATTTTTGGCCCACCAATAATGTAATCAATAGGGACAAAAACATCTTTACCGCGAGTAGGGCCATTCATAAACGGAACGTTTAATGGGAAATGGCGATGACCAATTTCAACCCCTTTTACATCGGTAGGAATTAACGCACAGGTAATGCCAGGATTTTCATCGTTACTTAAAAGATGTTCAGGATCACGCAATTTAAACGCTAGTCCTAGTACGGTTGCGATAGGCGCAAGTGTGATATAGCGTTTATTCCAAGTTAAACGAATACCTAATATTTGCTCTCCTTGCCATTCTCCCATACAAACGACACCGCTGTCTGGAATAGCACCAGCATCAGAGCCTGCTTCCGGACTGGTTAAGGCAAAGCAAGGAATTTCATCTCCTTTGGCTAAACCGGGTAAATAGCGTTTTTTCTGCTCATCAGTACCATAGTGTTGAAGTAGTTCACCAGGGCCTAAAGAGTTTGGCACACCAACCGTGATGGCTAAAATACCAGATACTCCAGCTAGTTTTTGCAATACACGAGATTGGGCATAGGCGGAAAATTCTAATCCGCCATACTCTTTTTTAATGATCATCGCAAAGAAACGATTGTCTTTAAGGTATTGCCAGATTTCAGGCGGTAAGTCAGCTAATTCATGAGTGATCTCAAAGTCGTTTGTCATACGACAAACTTCTTCTACTGGACCATCAAGGAACGCTTGCTCTTCAGCGGTGAGTTGTGGCTTAGGGTAATTATGGAGTTGTTTCCAATCAGGTGTGCCACGGAAAAGTTCACCTTCCCACCATGTTGTACCAGCATCGATGGCTTCTTGCTCTGTTTTAGACATAGAAGGCATGACTTTTTGGAATGCTTTAAGGGCAGGAGCTGAAATATAGGCTTTACGAATAGACGGGAGAGTAAAGGGCAATAAAATCAATGCAATGGGAAGGAGTAGCCAGTAACTCCAGATATTAGCAAGACCCATTACAAAAGTGTAAGCAATGAGAATAAGGCTACTTATCGCAATACCGAATTTGCGATAGCTAAGTACGCCGATAAGAATAATAAAAAGTGCAATACTGAGTAGTGTCATAATAAACTCCTGTATTTAGCAAGAGATCAGAGGTCAGACCTGTTGTTTGTTATTTAGATCTAATCCAGTCACCAACTTTTATCAATATATTTACATTCTAATTACAATATAGCTCACAAATTATTCGTAAATGAGAGAAGTTAGCATTTGTCAGCAATGAGTATCTTCTTTCATGACATCGGATCCGTTACACTGAGAAACAGAAAATATCGATTACCCTTTCTGGAGTAAAAATCCTATGTACCAAGATCTTATCCGTGGTGAGTTAACAGAAGCAGCAGAGACCCTTTCTCGTTTTCTTCAAGATGAAGCAAATATTGAAGCTATTCAAAAAGCGGCTGTATTATTAGCTGATTCTTTTAAAGCGGGTGGCAAAGTATTATCTTGCGGTAATGGTGGTTCTCATTGTGACGCAATGCATTTTGCCGAAGAGTTAACAGGTCGCTATCGTGAAAACCGTCCGGGTTATCCTGCCATTGCGATTTCTGATGTAAGCCATATTTCATGTGTGAGTAATGATTTTGGCTATGAATATGTATTTTCGCGTTATGTTGAAGCTGTAGGTAGAGAAGGAGATGTTCTCCTGGGTATTTCAACTTCAGGTAACTCAGGCAATATTATCAAGGCGATCAGTGCTGCGCGTGAAAAAGGCATGAAAGTCATTACGCTAACAGGCAAAGACGGTGGCAAAATGGACGGTACTGCGGATATAGAAATTCGCGTTCCTCATTTTGGTTATGCTGACCGTATTCAAGAAATCCATATCAAAGTTATCCATATTCTGATCCAATTAATTGAAAAAGAAATGGAAAAGTAAGTCGTTATTGATATTGCTATAAAATAAGCAATAAACATCGACCAGAAGGAGTGAGCGATGTGTGAATTATTAGGCATGAGTGCAAATGTACCGACAGATATTAATTTTAGTCTAAGTGGGTTAATTCCGAGAGGAGGCAAAACAGGGCCTCATAAAGATGGTTGGGGAATTACCTTTTATGAAGGACTTGGGTGTCGCACATTTAAAGATCCTCAAGCCAGTGCTATTTCACCTGTCGCTCGCTTTGTTCAAGAGTATCCGATTAAATCTGAGGCCGTCATAGCCCATATTCGTCAGGCGAATCGAGGAAATGTCTCTTTAGAAAACACCCATCCTTTTACCCGTGAATTATGGGGTAAAAACTGGACTTATGCACATAATGGTCAATTAAAAGGCTATCAATCCCTTGAAACTGGGCGTTTTAGAGCCATCGGTCAGACAGACAGTGAAAAAGCGTTTTGCTGGCTCTTAAATCAACTGGAAGAGCGTTATAAACGAACACCTGCTAATTGGCAGGCTGTGTTTCGTTTTATTGCTACTTTAGCCTCTCAATTAAGGCAAAAAGGGGTTTTTAATATGCTGTTATCCGACGGACGATTTGTTATGGCATATTGTTCAACAAATTTGCATTGGATCACGCGAAAAGCACCTTTTGGAAAAGCAAAACTCCTTGATCAAGATGTAGAAATTGATTTTCAGCAGCATACACAATCAGATGATGTTGTTTCTGTTATTTCAACATTACCACTTACTGGAAATGAGTCTTGGCAACGTATTCCTGTGGGGGAGTTTGTACTATTTGATCGTGGTGTGCGTATCCTGTAACCATTTACTTGCACTATTTTGTGATAAATTAAGAGGAGTTTGATTAGGCACAATTGAGGCACTATTAACAAGGTAGCGTCCATCCTTAACAGTAACAGAAGGGATCTGTTTGTATTCTTCAACATATTGATAGGCAGGCATAAGTTGTTGCCAGAAGTCGATATCCGTTGAATAGTGATGCTTCTTCATATTTTCGCGAGTCATTTTGAATGGAAAAATATGAATATTGATCACGGATTGTCCACTTTTTAGCGCTAATTCAGCATACTGATAAATTTCATCCATTACTGAATCTGTCATTGCATAACACCCAACCGATTTACACGCTCCATGGATCATTAAAAAATCCCCTGTATATCCTTTTGATTTATCGTATTGATTAGGAAATCCTAGGTTGATCGCTCGGTAAAATCGACTATTCGGATTTAATTGTGAAAAATTAACCTGGTAAAAGCCTTCTGGACTTTTTAAATCACCTTGAAATTTTTTAGGGCCCAGTCCGCCAGAATAGCTACAAATGGGGTAAGTACGTACTTTTTCTAATTGCCCATCTAATTTTTCTGTATAAAGTTCAAGTAAGTTTTCTTCCTTGAAAATCTGAATATAGATAGGTCGTCCTGTATTTTTTTTAACAGATTCCATTAGAAATCTTGAACTGTTTTCAGCGTTAACTAATAAGGACGTTAACATTATTGTTAAAAAACTGATTAGTTGTTTTGCGTGACTGGTCATGGTTTTATCAGAAAAATAGCTTAAAATTTGTTGATAAAGTAGATCGTAGATTGCTATGAAGCAATAAATTTGTAAATTAAAATCTGAGATGGTTTCTTTTATTTTACAAAATTATCTGTGTGAAATTTAAGCGATCGTCGAGAAAGATGATATTTTAATTCGGTTTATACGAGTTGTTAACGTTTCAGTCAAAATAATATTCCCATTTGCTTGAGCTAAATCACTCGAATAGTCAGACAGGTTTAGGCTGAGATGATAAAATTCAGGTCGGCAGAATAAGAGAAAATAGTAACAATTATCGGAGATAAATAACTTAAGGTTCAAAAACACCTTAAGATGTTTTTATTACAGAGTCGCTACATTTTCGGGGTGAATTTGTAGCTTAGGGTTTAACTGATAAACTTGTGCAAATCTTATGATTAAAATTAAAAAAGGACTCGACCTCCCAATTGCAGGAGCGCCTGCCCAAGTGATAGAAGACGGACCCGCGATTCGACGCGTAGCATTGCTAGGTGAAGAATATGTCGGTATGCGTCCTTCTATGATGGTTTCGGAAGGTGAGCATGTAAAAAAAGGGCAAATTCTTTTTGAAGATAAAAAGAATGCAGGTGTTGTTTTCACCAGTCCCGTTTGTGGTAAAGTCGTTGAAATTAATCGCGGCGAACGCCGTGTGTTCCAATCTATCGTTATCGAAATTGATGGTGACGAAGAAATCACCTTTAACCGCTATGATAGCGCTACACTGTCAGATTTAACCCGTGAACAAGTTGAAACTAACCTTGTTAACTCGGGAATGTGGACTGCGTTAAGGACCCGTCCTTATAGTCGTACTCCACACTTAGGTACAACACCTGCTGCCATTTTTGTCTCTGCAATGGATACTAATCCGCTTGCTGCTGATCCTATGGTTATTATTGAGCAAAATGAGAAGGCATTTAATGATGGTCTTATTATTTTAACTCGTTTAACCGAAGGAAAAGTGTATGTTTGTCATGGTGAAAAATCACCAGCAAAATTAAATGATGGACAAATTAGCTATAACCAATTTGTGGGTCCTCACCCAGCTGGGTTGGTCGGTACGCATATCCATTTCTTAGAACCTGTCAGTGCTAAGAAAATAGTTTGGCATTTAAATTACCAAGATGTGATTGCTATTGGTTACTTGTTTACAACAGGTTCTTTATATACTGAACGTGTTGTTGCTTTAGCGGGGCCTCAAGTGAAATCGCCTCGTTTAGTGCGCACATGTTTGGGGGCTGATCTCTATGAGCTAACCAAAGATCAATTAATTGATGGTGAAAACCGCATTATTTCCGGCTCTGTATTATGGGGATGGAAATCTGATGAGGCTCATCATTATTTAGGTCGTTTCCATAACCAAGTTTCTGTATTACGAGAAGGTCGTGATAAAGAATTGTTTGGTTGGGGTATGCCAGGTAGCGATAAATTTTCTATTACACGTACAACTATCGGTCACTTCTTAAAAAATAAACGCTTTGCATTTACAACAACAATGAATGGTGGCGAACGTTCAATGGTGCCAATTGGCAATTATGAACGTGTAATGCCGTTGGACATTATGGCAACGCATTTATTACGTGATTTAATTGTAGGTGATACTGACAGCTCTCAAGCATTAGGTTGCTTAGAATTGGATGAAGAAGATTTGGGATTATGTACTTATGTTTGCCCAAGCAAATATGAGTATGGCCCAGCACTGCGCCAAGTATTGACCAAAATTGAGCAGGAAGGGTAACTCATGGGGTTGAAAAATTTATTTGAAAAAGTAGAGCACCATTTTGAGCCCGGTGGCAAATTAGCAAAATGGTACGTACTTTATGAAGCGGTTACGACGGTATTCTATACGCCAGGTACTGTAACGCGTAATGGTGGGCATGTTCGTGACACCATTGACCTAAAACGTATGATGATCCTAGTGTGGTTATCTGTTTTTCCAGCGATGTTCTGGGGAATGTATAACGTCGGTCACCAAGCGATCCCTGCACTAAATCAGTTATATAGCGGTGTTGAATTACAGCAAATTATTGCTTCAGATTGGCATTATCGCCTTGCACAATACCTTGGCGCATCATTAACAACAGATGCGGGGTGGGGAAGTAAGATGCTACTTGGTGCGACTTACTTTTTACCTATTTATCTTGTTGTTTTTGCGGTGGGTGGATTTTGGGAAGTACTTTTTGCTTTCATTCGTGGACACGAAATTAACGAAGGTTTCTTCGTTACATCCATTTTGTTTGCTTTAATTGTACCGCCAACACTACCACTTTGGCAGGCTGCATTAGGTATTACATTTGGTGTGGTTATCGCGAAAGAAATTTTTGGTGGTACAGGCCGTAATTTCTTGAACCCAGCATTAGCGGGTCGTGCATTTCTGTTTTTTGCTTATCCAGCTCAAATTTCAGGTGATCTGGTTTGGACTGCAGCAGATGGTTTCTCGGGTGCAACACCATTATCACAATGGTCTGTATCAGGTGAAAGTGCATTAGTAAATACAGCCACTCAACAGCCTATCTCTTGGATGGATGCTTTCCTGGGATATATTCCAGGATCGATTGGTGAAGTTTCAACTCTGATGATTTTAATTGGTGGCGCAGTCATTCTTTTTGCTCGTATTGCTTCATGGCGTATTGTCGCTGGAGTAATGGTCGGCATGATTGTGATGTCATACCTGTTTAATTTTATTGGATCAGAGACCAATCCTCTCTTCGCAATGCCTTGGCACTGGCACTTAGTTTTAGGTGGTTTTGCTTTTGGTATGATGTTTATGGCAACAGATCCAGTATCTGCATCATTTACCGATAAAGGTAAATGGGCTTACGGTATTTTGATTGGCGTAATGGCTGTGCTTATTCGTGTCGTCAATCCTGCTTACCCAGAAGGAATGATGCTGGCAATCTTATTCGCAAACTTATTTGCACCACTGTTCGATTATGTGGTTGTTCAGGCGAATATTAAGCGGAGAAAAGCTCGTGGCTAAAGAGAAAAACAAAGATAGCGTCGCAAGAACGTTCCTCGTTGTATTTATTCTATGTCTTGTGTGTTCCGTGGTAGTAGCAGGAGCGGCTGTTGGACTGAAGTCTAAACAAGAAGAACAAAAACTTCTTGATAAACAACGTAATATTCTTGATGTTGCGGGGCTACTCGTACCTAAAATGAGTGCGACAGATGTATTGAAAGTATATGACACTCGTATTAAAGCAAAAATTGTTAATTTCCAGACAGGTGAACTGACTGATAGTAAAGGCAATTTTGATTTAAACACAGAATTACGCAGTGATGAGACGTCAATCGCATTATCCCCAGAGGAAGATATTGCCAAAATTCGCCGTCGTGCTAACACAGCAGAGGTCTATTTTGTACTCGATGAACAAGGTAAAACGACGGAAGTTGTATTACCTGTTTATGGCTCTGGTTTATGGTCTGTAATGTATGCTTTTGTCGCCGTAGATATTGATGGAGTCACTTCAAAAGGTATCACCTATTATTCTCATGGTGAAACGCCGGGACTCGGTGGTGAAGTCGATAATCCACAATGGAAAGCACAATGGAAAGGTAAGCACTTAATTAATGAGCAAGGTGTGCCAGCCATAAAAATAGTGCGTGGTGGTGCATCTGACAGCCCTTATGGTATTGATGGACTTTCAGGTGCGACACTGACTTCGAATGGTATCCAGCATATGTTCGATTTCTGGTTAGGTGAAAAAGGTTTCGGCCCATTCCTGAAAAAAGTTCGTGAAGGAGAAATCAATGGCTGATACAAAAGAAATTAAACGAGTTTTACTTGGCCCATTGTTAGATAACAACCCAATTGCCTTACAAGTATTAGGTGTGTGTTCTGCATTGGCGGTGACAACAAAACTTGAAACTGCATTAGTGATGACAATTGCTGTAACGCTGGTTACTGCGTTCTCAAACTTTTTTATTTCACTCATTCGCAATTACATACCAAGTAGTGTTCGTATTATTGTTCAAATGGCGATTATTGCTTCATTAGTTATCGTTGTTGACCAAATACTGCAAGCTTATGCGTATGAAATCTCTAAACAACTTTCTGTTTTCGTTGGTCTTATCATTACTAACTGTATTGTAATGGGACGTGCTGAAGCGTATGCGATGAAATCACCGCCTATTGAAAGCTTTATGGATGGTATTGGTAATGGCTTAGGGTATGGCGTTATCTTGATCCTTGTCGGATTTTTACGTGAACTTTTCGGATCTGGTAAATTATTTGGTATTACCGTCATGGAATCTATCCAAAATGGTGGCTGGTATCAGCCAAATGGTTTATTCCTGTTAGCACCAAGTGCATTCTTTATCATTGGCTTGCTAATTTGGGGATTACGTACATTAAAACCTGCACAGGTTGAAGAGGACTAATCGCCATGGAACATTATATAAGCCTGTTTGTTCGTGCTGTTTTTATTGAGAATATGGCGCTCGCATTCTTCTTAGGGATGTGTACTTTCCTCGCTGTATCTAAAAACGTAAAAACAGCATTTGGATTAGGTATCGCTGTTACAGTTGTTCTAGGCCTTTCTGTACCTCTGAATAACTTAGTTTATAACTATGTGTTACGTGATAATGCTTTAATGGAAGGTGTAGATTTAAGTTTCTTAAACTTTATCACTTTCATTGGTGTGATAGCGGCACTAGTACAAATCCTAGAGATGATTTTAGACCGTTATTTCCCTGCACTTTATAATGCATTAGGGATCTTCTTGCCTCTTATTACCGTTAACTGCGCCATCTTCGGTGGTGTGTCATTTATGGCACAACGTGACTATAACTTTAGTGAGTCTATTGTTTATGGTTTCGGTTCTGGCGTTGGTTGGATGTTAGCCATCGTATTGTTGGCTTCTATCCGTGAGAAAATGAAGTACGCGGATGTACCGGCAGGTATGAAAGGATTAGGCGTTACTTTTGTCACCACAGGGTTGATGGCATTAGGTTTCATGTCCTTCTCTGGTGTTCAGCTATAAAGGGTGAGAAGAACTCATGGATATAATTATTCTAGGTGTCGTGATGTTTACCCTGATTGTATTGGTGTTAACGGCTTTGATTTTGTTTGCAAAATCAAAACTGGTCAATACAGGGGATATTTCAGTTGAGGTCAATGGAGACCCAGACAAAAGCTTTAATGCACCAGCAGGTGATAAATTACTAAACGTATTGTCAAACGAAGGTATTTTTATTTCATCCGCTTGTGGTGGCGGTGGCTCTTGTGGTCAGTGTCGCGTTAAAGTACTCGAAGGTGGTGGTGATATTCTGCCAACAGAACTTTCGCATATTAACAAGCGAGAAGCTAAAGAAGGTTGTCGTTTAGCCTGTCAGGTTAACGTAAAAAACAACCTGAAATTAGAATTACCTGAAGAAATCTTCGGTGTTAAGAAATGGGAATGTGAAGTTATCTCAAACGATAACAAAGCAACTTTCATTAAAGAATTAGTGTTAAAAATTCCTGAAGGTGAAGTTGTGCCTTTCCGTGCTGGTGGATTTATTCAGATTGAATGTCCTCCTCATACTGTACGTTATGAAGATTTTGATGTCCCTGAAGAGTATCGTGAAGACTGGGATAAATTTAATTTGTTCCGCTACGTTTCTGATGTAAAGGAAACAACAGTACGTGCTTATTCAATGGCAAACTACCCTGAAGAGCATGGCATCATCATGTTAAACGTGCGTATTGCAACACCACCACCACGTAATCCTGATGTGCCACCAGGTATTATGTCATCCTATATTTGGTCATTAAAACCAGGTGATAAGGTGACAATTTCAGGGCCATTTGGTGAGTTCTTTGCGAAAGAAACAGATGCTGAGATGATCTTTATTGGTGGGGGGGCCGGTATGGCACCAATGCGCTCACATATTTTTGATCAGCTAAAACGTTTACATACTAAACGTAAAATTAGCTTCTGGTATGGTGCTCGTTCTGTACGTGAAATGTTCTACACTGAAGATTTCGATATGCTTGCAAAAGAAAACGAAAACTTCACCTGGAATGTCGCACTTTCAGATGCCTTACCTGAAGATAACTGGACGGGATATACCGGATTTATTCACAATGTGTTGTTTGAGAATTACCTCAAAAATCACCCAGCACCAGAAGACTGTGAATTTTATATGTGTGGACCGCCAGTAATGAACGCAGCTGTTATTAAAATGCTCAAAGACTTAGGCGTTGAAGATGAGAACATTATGCTGGATGACTTTGGTGGTTGATCCTAACTTCCAATAAGCATAAATGAATGAAATGACAAGCGCCCACTTATGTGGGCGCTCATGATCAGAAGAGAGAGTTATGTTAAAAAGAAAGATGATAAATTGGATAGTGATGCTGTCTGCGTTAATTCTATTGTCTGCATGTGGTGAAAAACAGCAGGTATTAGAAGGCGAAACCATGGGAACTTATTACTCGATTAAATACGTCCCTGATAGTAATTCACCTCCACAAAACGTCTTACAAACAGAAATTGATCGTATACTTGAAGAGGTTAACGATCAAATGTCAACATATCGCCCTCATTCTGAATTAAGTCGTTTCAATCAAAGTCGTGAAATTAATACCCCATTCCCCGTTTCACCCGCTACTGCTAAAGTAGTGAGTGAAGCTATTCGTATTAATAAAATAACGGATGGTGCTTTAGATGTGACTGTTGGGCCTTTAGTGAATTTATGGGGTTTTGGCCCTGAAGGTCGATTTACTCACCAACCCTCTGAAGAGGAATTAGCAAAACGTAAACAGTGGATTGGTATTGATTACCTTGCAGTTGAAGGTAATACTCTGATCAAGAAGATCCCTGAACTTTATGTTGATCTCTCTTCTATTGCTAAAGGCTATGGTGTTGATGCTGTAGCTGAGTATTTAATGTCACAGAATATCACTAACTATATGGTTGATATTGGTGGTGAAGTAAGAACTCAAGGTGTGAATGGTAATGACAAACTTTGGCGTATAGCGATTGAGAAACCAGCTAATGATGGTACAAAACAGAGTGTACAGTTAATTATTGAACCTGGTGACAATTCAATTGCAACTTCAGGTGATTACCGTAACTATTTTGAGGAAAATGGTGTCCGTTTTTCTCATACTATTGACCCAACCACAGGTCATCCTATTAAACATAACCTTGTTTCTATTACTGTGATTGTACCCACTTGCATGAGTGCTGATGGTCTTTCTACTGGATTGAATGTTTTAGGACCTGAAAAAGGGTTAGACGTAGCAAATGAACTAAATATTCCTGTCTTTATGATAGTGAAAACTGAAAATGGGTTTGAAGAGCGCTATAGTAAAGCATTCGCCCCATTCTTAAAAAAATAGAATTTAAGGAGAGAAGGTTATGTTAAAAATATTTCTTTTTGCCTTCATCTTATTCTTAATTGCCTTCTTTGGAATGGCGTTAGGATATATTGTAAAGCGTAAGAGCCTTCAAGGTAGTTGCGGTGGTTTAGGAGCTATGGGGATAGAAAAAGAGTGCGATTGCCCTGAGCCATGTGATGCACGTAAAAAACGTATGGCAAAAGAGTCCGCACGAGAAGAGCTACTAAAAAAGAATCGAATTCTTTAACAATAAGAAATATTTTTCGATAAAAAAAGAGTGATGGATTTTAGTTGCCATCACTCTTTTTTATTTCATTCTAAAAAAATTTTAATAGAACTAAAGTAAGATCATAAAAAACAAAACTTTTTGTCAAAGGATCACTTCCATGGATAAGGGTTTTGTCCCTCCCACTCTAAAACTTCTTTTTTGGCTTCTTCGTAGGAATAGTCATAATGCTCTTGAAGTTTACCAATCAATTGCTCTCGAGTGCCTTCGATAACATCAAGTTCATCATGGGTGATTTTTCCCCATTTTTCTTTTACTTTTCCTTTGAATAAATTCCAATCACCCGAAATTTTATTGTTTAACATTTTATTCCTCCTTACTTATTTCCATCAGATAACATGATTAAGTGTAGAAGAGAATGAAGTGAAGATAAAAGTGAATGCCTAAATCGACTTATTTACTCTTTTCTAAATGCTTTCATTTTAGCTGGAGAATCGACCATAACTGCATCAGCGCCTAATTCAGTAGCCTGAATATAATCTTTTTCGGTGTTGATACCAAAAAGAACAATATGAGCATTGCCACCAGCACGAAAACATGACATTGCATCTTTATCCCAACTAAGAATTGAAGCCGAACGTGCCTCGCCTAAAGTATATTTTTCAACAACCTCTACTTTTCGATGTAATTCAAGTCCATACCAACGAGTAATATCTAAATTTTCAGGTAATAAACAAATGTGACTCATCGTTATATTTGCAAGGATATCACGAGTGATATCACGACTTTCAAAACGCTCTACATTGGTAGGTAGTGCTTCAAGAAAGGCTGTGTTAGTGGAATAAACTCGAGTTCTATCAAGTGCATTATGTTTACTGAGAACAGAGGCCAATGCTTCGCCTTGAACTGCGGGATCAGCATCTGGCGATTTTAAATCAAGATAAAATTGAGTAGTAGGAAATTGAGTTAGGATTTCATCTAAGGTGGGAATAGTAACCCCTTTGTTTCGATAAGGAAATTGCTGTGTTTCTCCAAATTTATAGCCTGCATCCCATTGTTTAAGTTGTTGTGCAGTAAATTCAGAAACAGCACCTTGTCCATTAGTTAAGCTTTTTAAATCACTAGGGCGGTAAAGTACAGGAACGTTATCTTTCGATAATTGAACCGTGATCCAAATTGCGTCAGCTTGATTAGAGAGTGCTGTTTTTATAGCAACTTCAGTATTTTCTGGTGCATCAGCGGTGCCACCACGATGTGCGATAATTTTAGGGGATGCCATAAGAATTACAGAATAAAAAAAGAGAGAAATAGCAATAAATAATTTGATCATGAAAAATAATTTCCTTGTTTTATATATAGTTACAAAACAATCATTAAAGTAAATGTAATTAATCAACAAGCAAAAACAATCTAGCATCACTTTGTGACAATTCTATAAATAAACAGACTAATTCAGACTTTTATGAGAAATACACCTACATCTAGGGATATGAGAACGAATAAAAATTGCAGTTAATATTTACTTACTGTATATTTAAACAGTAAATGAGGTGAGGTGATTGTATGCGTAAAATTATTCATGTTGATATGGATTGTTTTTATGCGGCGATTGAAATGCGTGATAATCCAGCACTAAAAGAGATCCCAATTGCGGTTGGTGGAAATGCTTCTAGCCGAGGCGTTATCTGCACCGCGAATTATCTCGCACGTCGCTTTGGTGTACGTAGTGCTATGTCAACGGCCACAGCATTGAAACTATGTCCTCATTTAAAAGTCTTGCCCGGCAGAATGGCACTCTATAAAGAAACCTCAGCAAAAATTCGCCATATATTTTCTCGTTATACTGATCTTATTGAGCCTCTTTCACTTGATGAAGCATATCTTGATGTTTCGGAAAGTAAGCACTGTCATGGCTCTGCAACGTTGATAGCCCAAGAAATTCGCCAACAGATTGTTGACGAACTTAATCTCACGGCATCAGCGGGTATTGCACCAATTAAATTTCTTGCCAAAATTGCATCTGATATCAATAAACCAAACGGACAATATGTTATTACACCAGAACAAGTCGATGATTTTATTCTAAAATTACCACTCAACAAAATACCCGGTGTAGGAAAGGTGACGTTTGCACGTTTACAAGACATGGGATTAGAAACCTGTGCAGATATTCGTCGTACGGATGTTATTTCTCTGGTTAAAGCACTTGGAAAGTTTGGTCAAAATTTATGGGAACGTAGTCATGGTATTGATGCTCGTCAAATAAACCCGGATAGACTGAGAAAATCGGTAGGTGTTGAGCGTACTTTTGCGACAGATATTAATTCATGGGATGACTGCTTAGTATTACTTGATGGGTTGTATAACGAATTAGAAAAACGTCTCACAAAAGTTAAACCTGATCTAAGGATAGCAAGGCAAGGCGTTAAGCTGAAATTTGATGATTTTCAATTAACGACACAAGAGCATACTCATCCTATCTTAGAAAAAGCCGATTTAATAAATATTGCCTATCAAGCATGGCATGAGCGCCGAAATGGGCGAGGTGTACGGTTAATCGGGTTTCATGTCACTTTGCAAGATCCACAAATAGAGCGACAGCTTCTTTTAGCGTTATAAGAATTTAAAAAAACCATAGCCGATCAACAGATTGGCTATGGTTAGGGTATTTATTTGCTGCATAGTTAATTTATGTAGCATTACCAGCGATAATTCATCGTTGCTGTCATCGTTCTACCAATGCCATAAAAACATGCAGTATCACCTGCACAAGAGGCAACATAATGTTTATTCGCAATATTATTCATATTTAGTTGAATTTCAGCTCCTTTTAAAGATGGTGATAATTCTCCTAAAGAATAGCCTACCATTGCGTCATACAACGTTACCGCAGGTACACTGACTGTATTTTTAGTATCACCTTGAGATACACCCACATATCTCACACCAAAGCCCGCTTTAGCACCATTAAGTAACCCAGAGATTACATCATATTGACCCCAAAATGAGGCCATGTGCTTAGGAACTCTTGGTAATTCTTTCCCTTGTGTTCCCGTAATAATGGTTTTTCTTACTTCGGTATCGGTATAAGCATAGCTACTAATTAATGAAATATTGTCAGTTAATTGGCTATTAATTTGAGCTTCAACACCCCGGCTTCTAATTTCACCCACGGGTTCAAAATAGGCTTTTTCGGCATTATAGTTAGTCACATTACGCTGTTGTAATTGATAAACAGAGAGCGTTGCTAATGTTTGTTGATTAGGGGTGAAATATTTAATTCCCGCTTCTAATTGGCGTCCTTCACTTGGATCAAATGGTGGTGCACCTGGTGCTCTACGCGTTTGTAAATTAGGTTCAAAAGAGGTGCTATAACTTATATAAGATGAAATACCATTATCAAAAGCATATAAAAGACCAGCACGACCCGTTAATTTATGATCATCTTGCTGATCATATGAGGTTGCTAAGAAGTCATGAGTTCGTACTTGCGCCCAGTCTTGGCGTAAACCTGCCAGTAATATCCAATTTTGCCATTGGAGCTGATCTTGTAGATACACCCCAATCTGATCCCGTTTTTGTAACTGATTGGTTGCAGGCTTTTGTAAGGTCATATTAATTGGATAGCTATAATTAGGATCACGCCAATCAAGATCGTATTCCGAGCCCATCGCACGACGTAAATTATCTTGATCTTTACTCCATTGATAATCAATACCCGCAATCACAGTATGATCGATTTTTGCGGTAGTGAAATCGACTTGTAAGCGAGTGTCTATTCCTAAAGTTTCTGTTTCACGTTGTTCTTGTTGAGCCCTGCGTTCAAGTACATAAGGATTGTCTTTTCTTAATGAACCGAAAACAAGGTATTTATATTTCTGATTAATATGATTATAACGAGCATTTTGTACGATTTTGAGTGAGTCACTAAATTCATGTTCGAATTCATAGCCTATACCATATTGTTGACGCCACGATTGGTGATAATCAGGGTTGTTTACGTCGAAATCAAAAGGAATAATGCCTTCAGGTGTTTTTTTCACAGTACCATAAGCAGGTAAAAAGTTACGATAACCAGCTTCAGGCTCTTGTTGAATAAAACTTAATAATGTTAAGCGTGTTTGTTCATTAGGTAAAAAAGTAATCACTGGAGCAAGGGCAAAACGCTCTTCTTTATAGTTTTTTATTTGAGTGTGTTGTGTTTTGGCAATACCATTTAGGCGATAAAGAATACGATTGTCATCACTTAAAGCACCTGAAAAGTCGAATGCAGTTTCAGCCAATTGATCATTGCCTGCTCGCACTTGAATATGGCGAATAGATGTTGCCGTGGGTCTTTTGCTAGTCATTGCAACAAGGCCACCAGGATTTACTTGACCATAAAGAACAGACGCTGGCCCTTTAACAACTTCAACGCGTTCTAATAACCATGGATCAAGTGCCCCCGTCGATGATGAAGCGCCCATTCCATAACTTAAACCATCTAGAAAACGTGGTGCATAACTGTACCCACGAATAAAAACTTCATCATTACGGTTAGAGCTACCTCTATATTCAGTGAAAACCCCAGGTGTATAACGTAAGGCTTGTGAAACAGAACTTACATCTTGAGCATCCATTTGATCACGAGTAATAACCGTAATGGATTGTGGTGTTTTTTCAATTTCAGTAGGTAATTTATTTGCTGAGAGTGTCTTTGTGGCGAGAAACCCCGAAACAGGGGCTTGTGGATCTTGTGATGGAGTTGCGGTGACAATTATCTTTTCAGACACATTTTGATTAACTGTCGCATGAATTTGAACCGAGAGTAAACTTAAAGGTAAGGCAAGAAAGACATTAGTAATACAATTTTTGTTAGACACAATAGAACCTTTTGAATTTTTATTTTTTCATTTGAAATCCGGAAGGCATGAAAATATCACTCAATAAACATTAATACTAATGATAATAATTATCATTCCATATATTAAATTTATTAAGCTTTGTTTTTTATTCCATGATGGAATAACTGTTAAATTTATTGGTTATATGAGGAATAAATTATGATATTTAAGGAAAATTGAGTGTGAGTAGGAAAATAAATTATTTTTTTGTGATGGTTTTAGCCACGAAAAACCCGCCAATTAAGCGGGTTTCATTATGATGTTTAAAGCAAGATTATTTAGCAGGGATCGCTTTTAAAATTGCTGTTAATAACTGCCAGTATTGACCGACACTTTTAATGTGAACGCGTTCGTCTGGGGAGTGAGCACCCCGGATTGTTGGCCCAATAGAAACCATATCCATATCTGGGTAAGGTTTTTTAAATAGACCACACTCAAGGCCCGCATGGATAACCATGATATTTGGTACTTTATCAAACAACTGTTGATAAGTATCGCGAACTAAATGCATTACTGGAGAGTCTGCATCGGGTTTCCAACCTGGGTAACCGCCTTTGGTTTCGATATCCGCTTTAGCCAGTTTTGCCAATGCTGTCAGCATGCTAACAACATAAGTTTTACCGCTATCAATCAGAGAACGAATTAAGCACAGGATCTCTACTTTATCGTCAACAATGCTAACAACACCTACGTTTAATGAAGTTTCAACAACACCTTCAACATCGTCACTCATACGAATAACACCATTTGGCATAGCATTAAGTAGGTTGATTAAGCGTTCTTGACAATCTGCTGTGAAAACTTTTTTATCTGTTGTTGTATCAATTAATTCAATTTTCAGATTTTTTTCAGCAATAGCTAATTCTGTTTTTAACAGAGCTTCAAATTTCGCTTTTACTGCGTCTAGCTGGCCTGCTTTATCCGCTGGAATTGCAAAAACAATGTTTGCTTCACGAGGAATAGCATTACGCAGTGTACCACCGTGGAAATCAATTAATTTCAGTGATAATTCTTCTGCGTGACCTGCTAAGAAACGTGCTAATAATTTATTTGCATTACCTAAACCTAAATGGATATCACCACCTGAGTGACCACCATTTAATCCTTTCAGTACTAGTTGCTTAACAACATGGCCTGCTGGAATTGCTTCATAAGAAAGGCTTACCGTGGTTTTAACATCAATACCACCCGCACAGCCCATGTAGATTTCACCTTCTTCTTCAGAGTCTGTGTTGATAAGAATATCAGCTTGTAACCAGCCTGGTTGTAAACCAAAAGCACCGTCCATGCCTGTTTCTTCTGTCATGGTTAACAGTACTTCTAATGGACCATGTTTTACGGTATCGTCAGCTAAAACAGCTAATGCGGATGCCATACCAACACCGTTATCAGCACCTAATGTTGTGCCTTTTGCTTTGATCCATTCACCGTCAATATAAGGTTGAATTGGATCTTTAGTGAAGTCATGAACTGTATCGTTGTTTTTTTGTGGCACCATATCTAAGTGTGCTTGTAAAACAACGGTTTTACGATCTTCCATGCCTTTAGTCGCAGGCTTGCGAATTAAAATATTGCCGACAGCATCGCGCTCGGCAAAAAGACCTTTTTCACTTGCCCATGAAAGAATGTGGGAAGCTAAGGCTTCTTCATGATGTGATGGATGTGGAATCGAACAAATTTTTGCAAAAATATCCCATAATGGTTGTGGGGATAGAGTAGATAGTTCAGACACGATGGATCTCCTCTAACAGCATCTGTGTTATTAATAGCCTACCGCTTTTTTAAGGGTTAGCTTTATTATTCTGAGCGTTATACGCCAATGTAATCGAGAATATCACTTTCTTCTGATGAATGCGTCATTCTATTCATCTCTCTATCTAAGAAATTAGATCTTTATTTGCATTCATTTTTTATATGGTTCATTTTTTAATCATAAAAAAGTAATACAGAAAAAAATGAGGATAATCTCACCTCTTTTCACGTTTTCTCTGGTTTTTAGGCGCTCAAATCACTATAATCTCGCGCAACCTTTTTTTCCGCAAAAAAAGCTTCTCTCGCATTCAAGTAGCTAGGATCACAATATTATGAGCGAAAAATATGTTGTAACGTGGGATATGTTGCAAATACATGCCCGTCAATTGGCGCAACGTTTATTACCAGTCGAACAGTGGACAGGCATTATTGCTGTCAGCCGTGGGGGATTAGTCCCTGCTGCATTACTTGCTCGTGAATTAGGTATCCGTCATGTGGATACAGTCTGCATTTCTAGCTATGACCATGATCATCAGCGTGACCTCAAAATCTTAAAAAAAGCAGAAGGTGATGGTGAAGGCTTTATCGTTGTTGACGATTTAGTTGATACAGGTGGTACGGCGAAAGTTATCCGCGATATGTATCCTAAAGCCCACTTTGTGACTATCTTTGCAAAACCCGAAGGGCGTCCATTAGTGGATGATTTCGTGGTTGATATCCCACAGAATACTTGGATTGAACAGCCTTGGGATATGGGCGTTGTCTTTATTCCGCCCGTTTGCGATCAAAAATAATTTGGTGGTATTTATTGAGCTGTTTTAATAAAAATCCTCGCCTTGGCGGGGATTTTTTTATGTTTTTATTCTTTCCTCGAATTAGGCCTTCGTGCGATTACCTTCGTGATACCCTCTGTTCATATTGATTTCATGCTATGATAAAGCCAGACTTCTTAGCCCCTTTATTCGATATCGACTGATTTGAAGAGTGATATGGTAAACAATACAAACCTTTCTGAAACGCTATTTAAACCCAGAGCAAAACATGCTGAAACCTCAACATTAATTCAGTACACTCATCCAAAATCGAATATCAATACGTCTACTGTGCTTAATGGCACAAGTCAGCAAAATTGGTATCGTACTATTCAGCGTTTACTTTGGATCTGGCGTGGTATTTCACCTATTGAAATAGAAGAAGTTTTAAGCCGAATTGCAATACATGATGCCCCTCGAAGTGATGATAAATTTATTGACACCGTTGTGGGGTATCGTAAAGGTGGCTGGTCATATGAATGGTCACATCAAGCTATGATTTGGCAACAAAAAGCATTACGAAAAGAATCTGGAGATGCGGCTGCTGATTGCTGGTTACGGGCTGCGCATTTATATAGTATTGCGGCGTATCCTTTTATTAATGGTGATTTTTTAGCCGATCAAGCCGTTACTTTATCGATGAAAGCCTTTGAGAATGCAACAAAATTTTCTTCTTTTGAGGTGAAAAAACTCACATTTAAATTAGAAGGAAAAGGGACGACTACTGGTTTTCTACATTTACCTAAAGACTGTAGAGGCCCTTACCCTACGGTGTTATTTTGCGGTGGGTTAGATGGTCTTCAAAGCGATTATGTCAGTTTCTTTAGGGAGTATTTATCACCTAAAGGTATTGCGATGTTAACGCTAGATATGCCTTCAATTGGTTATTCAATAAAACAGAAATTGACAGAAGATACTTGTCAGTTACAAGGCGAAGTTCTAAAACAACTTTCTGAAGTACCTTGGGTTGATCATACTCGTGTTGGTGTGATGGGGTTTCGTTTTGGCGGTAATATTGCTGTACGTCTAGCTTATATTTACCCAAAATTAATTAAAGGTGTTGTCGCCTTAGGGCCGTTAATCCATTCTTTCTTTACCCAGGCCGAATTACAAAAAAAAATTCCTGTAATGTATCTTGATGTATTAGCGAGTCGTTTAGGTTTATGGAATATTGATGAAAATAATCTTCGATTATCATTAAGCAGTTATTCACTGAAAAACCAAGGACTGATTGGACGACGAATTCCAGTTCCTATGATGGGCGTTTACTGGAAAGGCGATGAAATGAGTCCTAAAGAGGATTCACAGTTAATTGCACGTTCTTCTATGGATGGCGATATTCTAGCAATTAATGAAAAACCGCTTTATAAAGGGCTAGAGCTCGCGTTACAAAAAAGTGCTGACTGGATCTATGACAAATTAATATAATTAATCTTTAACAATAACTTGCTAATTATACTAGATTATATAACAGTAGAGTTTCTAAGGAGACTGAATTTATGACTTCATCTTTGAACCCTACCCGAGGTAAGTTATTAAAGCGTTTTGCTCAAATCGGCCCCTATATCCGAGAGCAACAATGCCAAGAGAGCCAGTTCTTTTTTGACTGTTTAGCTGTTTGTGTGAATAAGAAAGTCGTACCAGAAAAACGTGAGTTTTGGGGCTGGTGGATGAAATTAGAACGCAACAATGAACAGCTCATTTATCATTATCAAATTGGACTATTTGATAAAAATGGTGATTGGATCCATCAGAACATCAGTAAAAATGATGTTGCTGAATCAATCAATGAAACACTGATCCGTTTTCATCAATTTCTTAAAACAGCAGTGAGTGAATTAGAGATGACACTTATTCCTGATGAAAAAATGAACAAATTTCCGCTTCCGATTCAGCCCTAATTTTGTGTTAGGGCAACTTTTCATAGATTTTGCGTTATGTCGGTTGGCATAACGCTTCTCTCCTGATAAAACTGTGTATTATCTTTTTAAATAATCAACAAGAATGGTAAATGTTATGAGTAGCAGCCAAACACTGGTTGTTAAATTAGGGACAAGTGTACTTACTGGTGGTTCACGACGTCTGGATCAGTCTCATATTGTTGAGCTGGTTCGCCAATGCGCTAAACAACACGAAAAAGGTCATCGGATTATTATTGTTACTTCGGGGGCAATTGCAGCAGGGCGTGAATATTTGAATTATCCTGATTTACCTGCAACCATTGCTTCTAAGCAGTTGCTTGCCGCTGTAGGCCAAAGCGCATTAATTCAAGTATGGAAACAATTATTTGCTATCTATGGTATTCATATTGGTCAGATGTTGTTAACACGTGCAGATATTGAAGATAGAGAACGCTTCTTGAATGCGCGTGATACATTACATGCATTATTAGATAACCGCATTATTCCAGTTATTAATGAAAACGATGCCGTTGCTACCGCAGAAATTAAAGTAGGGGATAACGATAATTTATCTGCATTAGCCGCTATTTTAGGAAGCGCTGATAAGCTGTTATTACTGACTGATATTGAAGGATTATATACTGCTGATCCTCGTAGTAATCCTGAAGCTAAACTTATTCCCGAAGTTTTTGATATCAATGACGAATTACGTGAAATGGCGGGTGATAGTGTATCTGGTTTAGGTACAGGCGGAATGGCAACAAAATTACAAGCTGCCACTGTTGCTGGGCGTGCAGGTATTGATGTTGTCATAGCGGCAGGAATACAACCTGAGGTGATTGGTAAAGTTATCAATAATGAACCTGTTGGAACTTTATTTCATGGATTACAAAGCCCATTAGAAGCTCGTAAACGATGGATCTTTGGCGCACCAATAGCAGGTATTATTGTGGTTGATGAAGGGGCTGAAAAAGCAATTAAAGAAAAAGGCAGCTCCCTTTTACCGAAAGGCATTAAAGAAATAAAAGGCGATTTCTCTCGTGGGAGCGTTATTCGTATTCAAAGTTTACAGGGTAAAGATCTCGCTCATGGTGTTGCTCACTATAATAGTGATGCACTGCGCTTAATTGCAGGCCACCATTCACAAGAAATTAGTCAAATTTTAGGTTATGAGTATGGCAGTGTTGCTGTACATCGTGACGATATGATTGTTAGCTAAGGAGCCTTCGATGTTAGAACAAATGGGTAAATCAGCAAGAGAAGCATCTTGGCATTTAGCTCAATTATCGACAGAGCAAAAAAATCAGGCATTACTGGTTATGGCTGATTTATTAGAGCAACAAGAAGCTTCAATTCTTGCAGCCAATGAAAAAGATATGCAAGCAGCTCGTGAAGCCAATATTAATGCAGCTATGCTTGATCGTTTATTGTTGACTTCTGAACGTTTAAAAGCGATTGCTGATGATGTTCGACAAGTATGTCGCTTAGAAGATCCTGTGGGACAAGTTATTGATGGGCGTATGTTAGATAGTGGCTTACGTTTAGAGCGTCGCCGTGTGCCATTAGGTGTTGTTGGTGTTATTTACGAAGCTCGTCCTAATGTTACAATTGATGTTGCTTCATTATGTTTGAAAACAGGTAATGTAGCCATTCTTCGTGGTGGAAAAGAGACACATCATACAAATCAAGCTGTGGTTGCCGTTATTCAACAAGCGCTTGAGAAGTGTGGTATTCCCGCGGGGGCTATTCAAGCCATCGATAAGCCAGATCGTGAACTTGTCGCGAAAATGCTAAAAATGGATGAGTATATTGATATGCTTATTCCTCGTGGTGGGGCAGGCCTACATAGGCTTTGCCGTGAACAATCGACAATTCCAGTTATCACTGGTGGTATTGGTGTTTGCCATACATTTGTTGATGACAGTGCCGATTTAGAAAAAGCATTAACAGTTATTGTGAATGCAAAAGTGCAACGCCCAAGTGCATGTAATTCTTTAGAAACGCTTTTAGTACATGAAGATATCGCGGATCTATTTTTACCACAACTAAGTGACGCCATGGCAGCGCAAAAGGTGACTTTACACTCAAGTGAAAAAGCATTAGCTGGGTTAAAAAAAGGCGGAGCAACGATTGTTGATGTAAAAGATGCTGATTATTGTGATGAATGGTTATCACTTGATTTAAATGTAGAAGTGGTAAGTGGATTAACTGAAGCAATTAACCATATTCGCCGTTATGGAACTGCACATTCAGACGCAATTTTGACACAATCTATTGCTAATGCTGATCGCTTTGTTCGCCAAGTAGATTCTGCTGCTGTTTATGTTAATGCGAGTACACGCTTTACTGATGGTGGACAATTTGGCTTAGGTGCCGAGGTCGCTGTTAGCACACAAAAATTACATGCTCGAGGACCGATGGGATTAGATGCCCTAACGACCTATAAATGGATTGGCTATGGTGATAATACAATTCGCCGTTAATTATTGAAATTATTAAATAAGCCATACTTTTCTAAAGTGTGGCTTTATTTTTTTGTTACATCAGGTATGATGTTTTATACTTTACAGTATGTAAATTTTTAATTACACCCTAATGGGAATACCCTATGGAGATAGTGCATTTTATGGAAAGTACAATTTACCTTATCGGGCCTCGAGGTGCAGGGAAAACAACAGTAGGTAAAGCACTTTCTCTCTCTTTAAATTATAGATTTATTGATACGGATTATTGGATAACCCAAAAGTATCAACAAACTATATCCGCGATGGTGGCAGAAAAAGGTTGGGATTTTTTTCGTCAAATAGAATCAGAAGCACTTATTCAAGTTAGTCAACCCAACCAAGTTATTTCAACTGGTGGTGGCATGGTTTTGGCAGATAAAAATCGCGCTTATATGAAAAACTCAGGTGTCACAGTTTATTTACAGGCCTCGGTTGAAACGCTAGTTGAACGCTTATCTCAAGATCCTAATGAAGCACAAAGACCTAGCTTAACGGGGAAAACGTTAGTTTCAGAGATGCATGATGTTTTAATTAAGCGTGAGCCTTTATATATGCAGTGTGCAGATATCACTGTTGATGCTGGATTATCTATTAATGAAATTATTGCGGTAATTCTTGCAAAACTCATCAAATAATTAGGTAGTCGTCCGATATAAAGGATAAAACAAAAGACATCTATTTTATTTTCATCACATCCTATTTATAGTAAGGCTAATTATAGCAAAATGAGATATGGATATGATGTTAATAGCGTTTTTTAAAACACTATTTAAATTCTTCTTTAGAATAAGAATTGAAGGACTTGTTAATCAGTTTTCGCAATATGAAAAATGTATAATTACACCTAATCATACTTCTTTTATTGACGGTATATTATTACGTTTATTCCTACCTATTAATCCTGTATTTGCTGTTTATACTTCAGTGGCTTCTGCAAAAACGACAAAATGGTTAGGTCGTTATGCCGATATTGTACCTTTAGATCCTGCTAATCCAATGGCTGTACGGCATCTTGTGAAAGAAGTGGATAAAGGCCGTCCAGTGGTAATTTTCCCTGAAGGGAGAATTACCGTGACCAATGGTTTGATGAAAATCTATGAAGGTGCTGCTTTTATTGCTGCAAAATCAGGTGCTAAAGTGGTTCCTATCAGAATTGAAGGCGCTGAATTTAGCTATTTTTCACGAGTCCGTAAAAGTTTACGTATAAAGTCCAAATTTTTTCCTCGAATCACGATAAAGGTGTTGCCTGCAATTGATTTACCTATGCCAAAAGCAGAAAAATCATCAGAGCGTCGTCGGTTAGCAGGTGAAGCGATGCGCGATATTATGATGAATGCTATTATGCAAACGCGCCCAGCATTTACGCTATATGAGGCCTTCTTGCAAGCGATGTCTCAATATGGGCGATTTAGCCCGTTAATTTCAGATATCAATCTAAAAGAAGATTCTTACCAAGGGTTATTGAAAAAAACGTTAGGGATCAGCCGGCTGATTGAACGTTACACAGTACCTAATGAACGTATTGGCTTGTTATTGCCAAACACAACGGTAACAGCGGCTGCATTATTAGGTGCCACAATGCGCCAACGTGTTGTGGCTATGCTTAACTATACTGCGGGTAGCTTAGGCGTACAAAATGCAATGAAAGCAGCTTCAATCAAAACCATTTTTACATCACGCCAATTTTTAGAAAAAGGGAACTTATTACATATTCCTGAACAAACTCCGGAAGCGAATTGGATTTACCTTGAAGATCTCAAAGATAGTGTGACGCGTGAAGATAAACGCTGGATCCTCAAACATCTTATTACTCCACATAAAGCGATGTTACCGCAAAAATCGACGGATGCTGCGGTTATTTTATTTACGTCAGGATCTGAAGGTACGCCTAAAGGTGTTGTTCATAGTCATTCAAGTTTACTGGCTAACGTAGATCAAATTCGTGCTATTGCTGACTTTTCACCTAAAGATAAATTTATGTCAGCATTACCGTTATTCCATGCATTTGGCCTAACTGCTTGTCTATTAACGCCAATTTGCTTAGGCGCTCGTGTTTTTCTTTATCCAAGCCCATTACACTATCGCGTTGTGCCTGAATTAGTGTATGACCAAAATTGTACAGTGTTATTTGGTACATCAACCTTTTTAGGTAATTACGGCAAATTTGCTCATCCTTATGATTTTGCCAGAGTTAGGTATGTGGTTGCTGGTGCTGAAAAACTATCAGAATCAACTCGTATTTTATGGCAAGAAAAGTTCGGTATCCGCATTTTGGAAGGTTATGGTGTTACCGAATGTGCACCTGTTGTGTCAATCAACGTACCTATGAGTGCTAAAACACATACCGTAGGCCGTTTATTACCGGGCATGGAAGGCCGACTTATCCCAATGAATGGGATCGCGGAAGGGGGACGACTACAATTACGTGGCCCGAATGTCATGATGGGGTATTTACGTGTTGAATCACCAGAAAACCTAGAAGTCCCCGTAGCTACAAACGCGGAAGGTATTGATGAAGAAGGTTGGTATGACACTGGTGATATTGTTGCTATCGATAGTGAAGGTTATTGCACTATTAAAGGGCGCGTAAAACGCTTTGCTAAAATTGCTGGTGAGATGGTCTCTCTTGAAGGTGTCGAGCAACTTGCACGTAAAGCATCTAAAGGTGAGCACGCAGTCGTGGCTATCAGCGATAAACGTAGAGGAGAATCCTTGGTACTGTTTACAACAGATAAGCAATTGGATCGTAGCGCATTATCAACACTGGCTAAAGCAGAAGGTGTTGCGGAAATAGCCGTGCCGAAAGATATTCGTTTTGTTAAAGAAATTCCTGTTCTTGGGAGTGGGAAAACGGATTTTGTCTCATTGAAAAAACTTGCTGAACAGGAAAATAACTAATGTCAGAGAATATTAGCCAGCCTCCTTTAATGAGTAGGGGAATGAAAGCAGTATTGTTATCGCAATTTCTTTCTGCTTTTGCTGATAATGCACTACTGTTTGCCATTTTAGCTCAGTTTAAGTCAGCTCTTTACCCTGAATGGAGCCAGCCTGTTTTACAAATGGTCTTTGTGCTGGCTTTTATTCTTTTAGCCCCTTTTGTGGGGCAAGTTGCTGATCGTAATCCTAAGGGGAGGGTTATGCTCAGTGGTAATATCTTAAAATTTGTGGGGGCTTTTCTTATTTGTGTGGGCTCTGATCCCTTCTTAGGTTATGCCTTAGTCGGGATTGGTGCTGCAGTTTATTCTCCAGCCAAATATGGTATTTTAGGCGAATTAACCGATGGAGAGCGTTTAGTCAAAGCGAATGGTTTAATGGAAGCATCAACCATTGCTGCTATTTTATTGGGCTCAGTGATTGGTGGTTTTCTCTCTGATTGGAGTATTGTTTTTGCATTAGGTGTCTGTGCAATGATGTACGCTTTGGCGGTTCTTGTTAACTTTGGTATCCCTAAATTATCTGCCGCGCAAATAGGTCGAGGTTGGAACATAAAAAAAATGTTCGCTCAATTTCTTGAGGCAACAGGTACTTTATGGGCAGATAAAGAAAGTCGTTTTTCATTAGTGGGAACCAGTATGTTTTGGGGCGCAGGCGTGACTTTGCGTTTTTTGCTCGTTCAATGGGTACCTATTGCATTAGGCATGACTGATAACACCACTCCAACAATATTAAATGCGATGGTGGCTATTGGTATTGTTGTTGGCGCTGGATTAGCCGCTAAATTTGTAACACTGAAAACAGTACGTCGCTGTATGCCTGCGGGTATTTTAATTGGCCTTGGGGTCGTTTACTTTTCATTGCAAACCTCAATTATTCCATCTTATTTAATCCTTATCGTTATTGGTATTTTTGGTGGCTTCTTTGTAGTTCCATTGAATGCACTATTACAAGATAAAGGAAAGCACAGCGTGGGAGCGGGTAATGCTATCGCAGTACAAAACTTAGGTGAAAATACAGCGATGCTATTAATGTTAGGCTTGTTCTCACTGGTTACCAGTATTGGAATATCTGTTGTTGCCATCGGAATTGGATTTGGTGCTATCTTTGCACTCGCAATAGGTGGTTTATGGTTATGGGATTGCACTAGAAAGAAATCTTAAACAGTAGGATTTAGAATAGAGGTTAGATGAACCTTAATGATAAATTACGATGAAATGACTCACTTAAGTATTGAAGTGGGTAACGCGCTAATTGAAAAGAAGAGCACGATAACAACGGCAGAATCTTGTACTGGTGGATGGATTGCAAAAGTCATCACAGATATTGCAGGAAGCTCTGATTATTATCACCGTGGCTTTGTGACCTACAGTAACGAAGCAAAGCATGAAATGATAGGTGTTGATGAACAAACCTTGATTAAATATGGCGCTGTTAGCGAAGAAGTCGTTCTAGAAATGGCGAAAGGCGCACTTGATGCTGCAAATGCCGATTTTGCTGTTTCTGTCAGTGGTATTGCAGGCCCTGGTGGAGGTAGTAAAGAAAAACCAGTGGGCTTAGTTTGGTTTGGCTTTGCGGTTAAAACAACAACCGGTGTTCAGGTAACAGCAAAACACTGTATATTCAGTGGTTCGCGAGAGCAAGTAAGAGCAGAATCTGTTATTTTTTCTTTAAAATCAATTCTTAAAGAAATTATAAATAATTAACTTGATACTGTATGATTATACAGTATAATGAGTTTCAACAAGCAAAATCATATACGTTTTAATGGTAGTGACCCATCTTTATGCTTCACTGCCCAGAGGGAGATAACATGGCTATTGATGAAAACAAACAAAAAGCATTGGCCGCAGCACTTGGTCAAATTGAAAAGCAATTTGGTAAAGGGTCTATCATGCGTTTGGGCGAAGATCGTTCCATGAACGTTGAAACCATCTCTACGGGATCTTTATCATTAGACGTTGCTTTAGGTGCTGGTGGTTTACCACGTGGTCGTATTGTTGAAATCTATGGCCCAGAATCTTCAGGTAAAACAACTTTAACATTACAAGTTATCGCTTCAGCTCAACGTGAAGGCAAAATTTGTGCTTTTATCGATGCTGAACATGCTTTAGATCCAATCTATGCCCAAAAATTGGGTGTAGATATTGATAACCTACTGTGTTCTCAGCCTGATACGGGTGAACAAGCCTTAGAAATTTGTGATGCATTATCTCGTTCTGGTGCTGTTGATGTTATCGTTGTTGACTCTGTAGCAGCATTAACACCAAAAGCTGAAATTGAAGGTGAAATCGGCGATTCTCACGTAGGTTTAGCCGCTCGTATGATGAGCCAAGCTATGCGTAAGTTAGCGGGTAACCTAAAAAATTCCAATACGTTACTTATTTTTATCAACCAAATCCGTATGAAAATTGGTGTTATGTTCGGTAACCCAGAAACCACAACTGGTGGTAATGCACTTAAATTCTACGCATCTGTTCGTTTAGATATTCGTCGCATTGGTTCTGTTAAAAACGGTGATGAAGTTGTGGGAAGTGAAACCCGCGTTAAAGTTGTAAAAAATAAGATTGCAGCGCCATTTAAACAAGCTGAATTCCAAATTATGTACGGCGAAGGTATTAATACTTTTGGTGAGCTTATCGATTTAGGTGTTAAACATAAATTGGTAGAAAAAGCAGGTGCATGGTACAGCTACAATGGCGAGAAGATTGGTCAAGGTAAAGCTAATGCAACAACTTATCTAAAAGAACATCCAGAGATGTACGATGAATTAAATACAAAATTACGTGAAATGTTATTAAATCATGCAGGTGAGTTTACAAGTGCGGCTGATTTTGCCAATGAAGGTAAGACTGAAGAGACAGAAGAATAATCTCTCGGCTCGTAATAGAATGACTAAAATTGATAGTGTATTTAGATAAATTACTATTATTGTAATGGTAAATAGCTAGTCAATTAATGTGATTTAACTCACTTAAAAAGGAAGCTCTAAAAAGGCTTCCTTTTTGTTATGTGTAGTTTTATTTATCCAAGTTATGGCTTATATTGGTTTTATTCTGTTTTCTATCCATTAAAACTAGCCTTTAACACTATTTTATTTAATATAACGATATTTTTTACTAATGATTTTTTATAGTTGTATGAAAGTTTATATAGTGAAATTTTGATGATATATTCTCAGTAATTATTAATATAAATAAGAATCATTACAATTTGCTCGCTGAGTAAGATTGTAAATAATTGACATAGAGAGATAAATACCTTCAAAATATTTGAATATAATAAGGATGATATTTAAGAGCTTATTGAGTGATATGATAGATCTCATACTGAGAAGTACTTTTTTTTTAGTCAGTTATCGTGAGTTTATTATATTTCTTAATGGATAATGCCAGTGTATTTATTCTTGATTGTTATAAGAAAAAGAGGTTATTCAAGAAAAAAACACATCTAGTTTGTGAGATGACAAAAAAACAATAATAACAAATACTTTTTAATAATTACAAAATGAAAATACTTTAAACCTCTTACATTTCTTAGAATAATCTCACTTAAATAGAGAAAAGTCCCATTCTCATATAACAATCCCACTTTCAGAAAAAAACTAGACGATTTACAATGTCAACACGAATAAGTTTATCGGGGGTTTTACTTCTGACAGAAGAAATTCTATCTTATCCCTACTTATGTATTCGTTGGCTAAGTAGAGGTAACCATAAACCTCCTCTAACTAGATTTCTAATTTCTGTTTTTCCAGCTTGATTTCGGGATAATTATGAGCAAAAGCACCGCTGAGATCCGTCAGGCGTTTCTCGACTTTTTTCATACTAAAGGACATCAAATAGTACCTAGCAGTTCTTTGGTTCCAAATAACGATCCAACATTGCTGTTTACAAACGCAGGGATGAACCAATTCAAAGATGTGTTTCTTGGATTGGACAATAGACCTTATTCCCGAGCGACAACCGCGCAACGCTGTGTACGTGCTGGTGGTAAACATAACGATTTAGAAAATGTGGGTTATACTGCCCGTCACCATACTTTTTTTGAAATGCTAGGTAATTTTAGTTTTGGTGACTATTTCAAACATGACGCAATCCATTTTGCTTGGGAATTATTAACGGGCAAAGAGTGGTTTAACTTACCTAAAGAAAGGCTTTGGGTAACCGTATATGCTACAGATGATGAAGCTTATGATATTTGGAATAAAGAAATTGGTATTCCTGCAGAAAGAATAATTCGCATTGGCGATAATAAAGGTGCACCATTTGCCTCAGATAACTTCTGGCAAATGGGAGACACTGGTCCTTGTGGACCTTGCACCGAAATATTTTATGATCACGGTGACCACATTTGGGGGGGGCCTCCGGGATCACCAGAAGAAGACGGCGATCGCTATATTGAGATCTGGAACATTGTCTTCATGCAATTTAACCGTAAATCAGACGGTACAATGGATCCATTACCCAAACCATCTGTTGATACAGGTATGGGATTAGAGCGTATTACGGCTGTTTTACAGCATGTAAACTCTAACTATGATATTGATTTATTCCGTTCATTAATTGAATCAGTCGCGAAAGTGACTAATGCTTCTGATTTAAGTAATAAATCGTTACGCGTTATTGCTGACCATATTCGTTCTTGTTCCTTCCTTATCTGTGATGGTGTTATTCCTTCTAATGAAGGTCGTGGCTATGTGCTACGTCGTATTATTCGTCGAGCTGTGCGTCATGGGTATATGCTTGGCGCGAAAGATACCTTCTTCTATAAATTAGTTGCGCCATTAATTGAAGTGATGGCTGAGGCGGGTGAAGAATTAAAACGTCAACAAGTTACTGTTGAGAAAGTACTCAAAACAGAAGAAGAGCAGTTTGCTCGTACGTTAGAACGTGGTCTTCAACTATTAGATGAAGAGCTTGCTCAATTAACAGATGACGTTCTTCCGGGTGAAACAGCTTTCCGCCTTTATGATACTTACGGTTTCCCTCTTGATTTAACGGCTGATGTTTGCCGTGAAAGAAATATTAAAGTTGATGAAAAGGGCTTTGATCTTGCAATGGAGGAGCAACGTAAACGTGCTCGTGAATCCAGCGGTTTTGGTACTGACTATAATAGCCTTATCAAAGTTGATAGCCGCAGTGATTTCTCTGGCTATGATCATAACGAACAGCAAGGCACTGTTACGGCCATTTTTCGTAATGGACAATCAGTCACTGAATTAAAAGCAGGCGAAGAAGGTATAATCTTCTTAAATAAGACGGCATTTTATGCAGAGTCTGGTGGTCAGGTGGGTGATAAAGGTGTCTTGACGAGTAAAGATAGTCAGTTTGAAGTCACAGATACGCAAAAATACGGTAAAGCAATTGGCCATATTGGTAAAGTTAACGTAGGGTCATTTATTGTTAACCATAAAATCAATGCTACCATTGATATTGCTCGCCGTGATGCCATTCGATTGAATCACTCTGCGACTCACTTATTACATGCAGCATTACGCCAAGTATTAGGTACGCATGTTACGCAAAAAGGTTCTTTAGTTAACGATAAATACCTGCGCTTTGACTTCTCTCATTTTGAAGCAGTTAAACCAGAGCAATTACGAGAAATCGAAGACATTGTGAATGCGCAAATCCGTCTTAACTCACCGATTGTCACTGAGCTAATGGATCTTGAGGACGCTAAAGAGAAAGGGGCGATGGCTCTGTTTGGTGAGAAATACGACGAACGTGTTCGTGTTTTAACCATGGGGGATTTCTCTACTGAACTTTGTGGCGGTACTCACGCTTCTAGGACGGGGGATATTGGTTTATTCCGTATTATCAGTGAGTCAGGAACGGCGGCTGGTATTCGTCGTATTGAGGCAATTACAGGTATTACAGCAATTGAGAGTGTTCATGAGCAATCAGATCTTATCTCTCTTGTTGCGCAAGTTCTAAAAAGTGACGGTACAAACTTGGTTGAAAGAATTAAGACAGTCCAAGAAAAGTACCGCTTATTAGAAAAAGAACTCCAACAACTAAAAGATCAGCAAGCAGCCCAAGAAAGTTCTTCTTTAGGTGGTCAAGCTAAAAACGTGAAAGGTATCAAACTTTTAGTTCGTGAGCTTAATGGTGTTGAGCCAAAAATGTTAAGAACCATGGTTGATGATTTAAAAAATCAATTGGGTTCAGCAATTATTGTGCTTTCTACTATTTCTGATGGTAAAGTGAGCTTAATTGTTGGGGTCACTAAAGATTTGACTGCTAAAGTTAAAGCGGGTGAGTTAATTAGTTTTGTAGCACAGCAAATCGGCGGTAAAGGTGGCGGTCGCCCTGATATGGCTCAAGCTGGTGGTACTGATATTGATGCTTTACCTGTGGCTTTAGCAAGTGTTGACGAGTGGGTTGAATCGCATCTGTAAGCGATAATAACCTGAAAAAAGGCGCTATCCCTGATTTATAGGGATAACGCCTTATAGAGATATTGATGATCCGTTAAATAATCAGTCACAAAATTTATATTTTGTTATGAAGTATGAGTTACTTGTGATAAATAATGATTATACGAATTGACAATGTATGATGGATAATGGCCGGGAAATTCTAGAGACCCGACTCTTGTAAATTTTCAAGGAGCAAAGAATGCTTATTCTAACTCGTCGAGTTGGTGAAACGCTTATGATAGGCGATGATGTGACCGTAACCGTTTTAGGGGTTAAAGGTAATCAGGTACGGATTGGCGTAAATGCACCCAAAGAAGTATCAGTCCATCGTGAAGAGATCTATCAACGAATTCAGGCCGAGAAAACTCAGCCTACTGATAACTACTAAATAAATTCCCACTTTTAGTTAGCTACAATTCATTCGTAAGCGTCCACACTTTTGCCGGGTCTGGGCGCTTTTCTCTTTATAAGACTTTTTATTCCTTTTTTGGTTCCTATCATCACTCTCCTTGAGTTGCATTTATTATTGCACTATCCGTTTATTCTGATTGACAGAATTGAAACTCTTTTTACCTCTAATCATTCGCTTCACAATTATTTGTTTTGCAAATAAATATATTTGCTATGAGTATAAAATACTTGAATGATTTTTCATCAGCGATATCATTGTGTTTAAGACTTTTTTAGCCAATCTTGCTGATAAACGCATCAGTTTGTTTGTGAAGTGTTCAAACAAACATATATTCGTAAAAAGTTGAGAAAAATTGTTTGACTTCTTAGGCTGAGAAAGTAATATGTGCGCCACACAGAGACGAGATGTTCAGTAAGAACTTCGTTGAGTGGTTCTAAATATGGTGAGATGGCCGAGAGGCTGAAGGCGCTCCCCTGCTAAGGGAGTATGCGGTCAAAAGCTGCATCGAGGGTTCGAATCCCTCTCTCACCGCCATTTAGATTGCATCCTTAGCTCAGCTGGATAGAGTACTCGGCTACGAACCGAGCGGTCGGAGGTTCGAATCCTCCAGGATGCACCAATTCCAACCCCATGATTAATGTATGGGGTTTTTATTTTGGTGCAAATGGTGAATAATTTGCATTAAAAGAGTAAAGTATTAAAACGGCGCATCCTTAGCTCAGCTGGATAGAGTACTCGGCTACGAACCGAGCGGTCGGAGGTTCGAATCCTCCAGGATGCACCATCTCATTACTCATTATTGCTAATAGCAATATGAGCAGCTAGAAAGATTACGACGACGCATCCTTAGCTCAGCTGGATAGAGTACTCGGCTACGAACCGAGCGGTCGGAGGTTCGAATCCTCCAGGATGCACCATCTTTTATTAGATATCATAGTTAAATCGCTTCTAGAATAATTCGTTAGACCTGCATCCTTAGCTCAGCTGGATAGAGTACTCGGCTACGAACCGAGCGGTCGGAGGTTCGAATCCTCCAGGATGCACCATCTTTAAAGCCTCGCTTTTGCGAGGCTTTTTGCTTTCCACGATTCATTCATTTCTCATTATGCTAAGATTTTGTTTAGCATCTACTAACAATGCTAACATCATCTAATCAGCGACAATTTAGTGACTTTACGATAAAGTAACACCTATCTATTTACTAACATTAATCAACGCGGGAGGTCACCTTTGATCCCGGACGTATCCAAAGCGCTTTCTTGGTTGGAAGCACACCCTAAAGTTTTATGTGGCATCCACCGTGGTATCGAGCGTGAAACCTTAAGGGTAACACCAGAAGGCAATTTAGCATCAACCGAGCATCCTATCTCATTAGGTAAGTCATTAACTCATAAATGGATCACAACAGATTTCGCTGAATCGCTGTTAGAGTTTATAACGCCTGTTGATGACAATATTTCACATACCCTGCACTTTTTAGCTGATTTACATCGCTATACGGCGCGTCACTTAGATAATGAACGCATGTGGCCTATGAGTATGCCTTGCTTTATTGAAGCAGAAGATAAGATTACGCTTGCTCAATTTGGCACATCCAATGTCGGGCGTTTTAAAACGCTATATCGTGAAGGGCTGAAAAATCGTTATGGCGCTTTAATGCAAACTATTTCAGGTGTGCATTATAATTTTTCATTGCCTATCGAATTTTGGCAAGCATGGGCGAATATCAAAGATGAAAACAGTGGTAAAGAGGCGATTTCAGATGGTTATTTGCGTTTGATCCGCAACTATTATCGCTTTGGTTGGATTATTCCATTTTTCTTTGGTGCATCGCCGGCAATTTGTGGATCTTTTTTAAAGGGAAGAGAAACAAACTTACCGTTTGAAAATACGCCAAAAGGTGCGAAGTATTTACCTTACGCAACGTCATTACGTTTAAGTGACTTGGGATATACCAACAAATCCCAAAGTGATTTGGATATTACCTTTAATCACCTCGAGACTTACGTCAAAGGGCTGAAAAAAGCGATTCATAAGCCATCTGATGAATTTGCAAAACTGGGTGTTAAGAATAAAGACGGCGAATACATTCAATTAAACACCAACGTACTACAGATTGAAAATGAGCTTTATGCACCTATTCGCCCTAAGCGTGTAGTCAAAGGTGATGAGTCTCCTTCTGATGCTTTATTACGAGGTGGCATTGAATATATTGAAGTTCGTTCACTCGATATTAATCCTTTTACACCAATTGGTGTCGATGAAACACAAATTCGTTTCCTTGATTTATTTTTGATTTGGTGTGTTTTAGCTGATGCACCAGAAATGAGCGCATCTGAATTAGCGTGTTGTCGTTCAAATTGGAATAACGTTATTCTAGAAGGACGTAAACCAGGTCAAGTTATTGGCATGGGGTGTGGAGAAAGAAGAGAGCCGTTAGCACAAGTGGGTAAAGCGTTATTTGCAGATTTAAAACGTGTAGCTAATGTTCTTGATTGCTGTTCTGGCACAAAATATATGGAAGTTTGTGTTAAGTTAGAAGAAATGTTTGATAATCCAGAATTAACCTTTTCTGGCAGACTGTTAGAGAAAATCAAAACACAAGGCATTGGTAGCTACGGTTTATCTTTAGCGGAAGAGTATTACCAAGAATTAATTAAAACACCTTATGAAACATTGACTGATGAAGCGTTCGAACATGAGAGAATTTCATCTATAAAACGTCAAGAAGAGTTAGAAAAGAGTGATACCATTTCTTTTGATGAGTATTTGAAGAACCATGCGGGGGCGAATGCCGATAACGTGGCTTCCTAAACTTAGATAGAAAAAAGCCACACTAAGATTTGTGTGGCTGAAAAATTCTATAGAGAAATAGGGATGATAACATTTTGCGCGTATTCATTACTAAGACCGGGCTACTTGCAGAAAGTTTCATTTTTTCTTAAAAATATTTAAATTTTTCTTAGGAGGTTTTTTATGCCTTTATTGGATAGTTTTACTGTTGATCATACTCGTATGTCTGCACCCGCTGTACGCGTTGCTAAAACAATGAAAACGCCATCAGGTGATACCATCACGGTATTTGACTTACGTTTTACTGTGCCAAATAAAAAAGCTATGCCTGAGAAAGGAATTCATACATTAGAGCATCTGTTCGCTGGCTTCATGCGTAACCATCTTAATGGTAATGGAGTCGAGATCATTGATATCTCGCCGATGGGGTGTCGTACAGGCTTCTATATGAGCTTAATTGGGCAACCAGAAGAACAGAGAGTTGCTGATGCATGGAAAGCAGCAATGGAAGATGTTTTGAAAGTAAAAGATCAAAATCATATCCCTGAGTTGAATGTATATCAATGCGGTACTTATGAAATGCACTCTCTGACTGAAGCACAAGACATTGCACGGGATATTTTATCTCACCATATTGGTATTAATCATAACGACGAATTAGCACTTCCTGAAGAGACTTTAAAAGAGCTACATATCTAGTCTTAGGCACCTTATAAAACTAGGGGACAATAGATCAAGAAATTCGCATCCTGATTTATTGTCTCTTTTTATTCTAATTTTTTCCTATTTTTCTTTTTTTTATCCCATTGTTTTATTTTCTTATCTTCTTATATTGTTATCACAATAATGGATTAAATTTATGCTTAATACACGGAGTACACTTTTATTATGGAAAATCATCCATTCCTATCACCCAAATTGGTTTTAGAATTTTTTGTTCGAGAATTTTATTTCTTTGGTAAAAGTACATTGCGTACTCATTTTCCACGCAAGTCTCTTTCTCTTACGTTAAAAAAAGATGAAACAGCATGCTTTATTTGTCAACGAGAAGAATATGGTTATTCTTATTCTCATGAGCCAGCACTTAATCTAGTGATGTGAGTAAAAAATCATGGTTTTTATTCTGATTATCAACAAGTAAGGCCTATTCAACTCAAGAGAGAACAAGCAATAGAACCTTCTTATATGGAACCCGCGAGAGAGTTTGATTTTCGTAATAGCAAATTACGATTTGAGTTAGGATAAATAGAAAAAAATAAAGCGCTTCAATAAGCGCTTTATTTTGCATTCATTAATGATGAGGAATAGCGAGATGGCGAATTAGGGCCTTTTTGATCACGTTGTCCTGGACTTCAAGTATTTCGAATTCATAATCACTGACTTTTATTTTATCGCCGACAACAGGTAAGTCACCAAGTTCTTCAATAATGACACCGTTAATAGTTCTGGCTTCATCTTCGGGCAAATGCCAGCCAAATGCTTTATTGATGTCTCGAATATTTGTTGTGCCATCAACGAGTAATGATCCATCTTTTTGAGATGTCACTTCTTCTGCTAATGACGGTGACATTGAAGTGGTAAAGTCACCCACAATTTCTTCTAAAATATCTTCAACAGTGACCAAACCTTGAATTTCACCATATTCATCTACCACAATACCTGCTTTTTCATTATTAAGCTGAAAATTAACAAGCTGTAAATTTAACGGTGTGCTTTCAGGAATAAAATAGACTTTATCTGCCGCTTTCATCAAAATTTGTTTAGTGAATTCTTTTTTCTCCGTCATTAAACGATAGGCTTCACGCACTCGTAACATTCCAATGGCATCATCAAGAGTATCGCGATAAAGCACAATTCGACCATGAGGGGAGTGAGTGAGTTGTCTTACGATTGATTTCCATTCGTCATTTACATCGATACCAATAATTTCATTTCTTGGAACCATAATATCGCCAATAGTTACTTTTTCTAAATCAAGAATAGAAAGCAACATATTTTGATTTCTTTGAGAAAGCTTTGATTTTGATTCATTTACAATGGTTCTTAGCTCTTCTTTTGAAACGGCATTACCTTGTATTACTGGCGACTTTATTCCTAAAATTCGCATGAATATTAATGTGATTTTATTAAAAAACCAAACAATCGGTAACATGATTTTTTGTAATGGTGAAAGAATGATGCTACTTGGGTAGGCAAACTGTTCTGGATACAACGCCGCGATTGATTTTGGTAGTACTTCCGCAAAAATAAGGATCACAAACGTTAATATCCCTGTTGCTATAGCAACACCAGCATCACCATATAAACGCATGCCCACAATAGTTGCTAATGCAGATGCAACAATATTAATCAGATTATTGCCAATCAATACCAGACTGATCAATCTATCAGGCCGTTGCAATAGTTTTTCAACACGTTTTGCAGAGCGATTTCCTTGTTTTGCTGCATGACGAAGACGATAACGATTAATCGTCATCATACTGGTTTCTGTTCCAGAAAAATAAGCTGAGGCAATAATCATCGCTATTAGTATGATAATGAGCGTAGTTGTCGACACATGCTCCAAAATTGAGATCCTTTTGCTACCTTAAAATAAAAATTAATTAAGCATTAACTCTTGTAATAAACGATTACCAAAAAAAGCTAATGTCAAAATAATGGCGCCAATCAAGTTAAAGATAATGACTTTTTTCCCTCTCCACCCTTCGCGGAAATGTCCCCATAATAAAATGATGTAAACAAACCAAGCGATAATAGAAAAAATCGATTTATGGATATTTTCTTTACCAAAAATATTATCCATGTACACCAAACCTGTACACAATGTTAGTGTGAGTAACACGACACCAACTTGTGTGATATGAAACATTTTACGCTCAATCGTCATTAATGGTGGCATTTGAGGTGAGAATTTTAGTTTCTTATTTTTTAGCTGATAGTCGAGCCAGCTTAGTTGTAATGCATACAATGCTGCGATTAACAGTGTGGCATAGCTTAATAATGCGAGCCCTATATGGATAAAGAGTGATGTACTACTTTCAAGATGTGTAACAAACTCACCTGGCATCAGTGTCGCAATGACAAGATTGACTATTGCAAAACAATAAACAATAGGCAGTAAAAACCATGCTCGGCCACGCGAAGCCACAATCGTCATAATAACGCAGACCATCAGGCTAACAATAGCACCTAGGTTGGTGAGTGAAAGATCCTGCCCGCTGTGAGGACGGAAAATTAAAAATTTTAATGAAATAGCATGCGCAACAAGCGCAATGACCGCGAAGAGGAGGGCTAATCCTCGGTATCCATTCTGCTCTTTTCGTAACAGGCTAGGTAAAATGAGCACCAGACTGAGTAAATAAGCGCAGACAGCGACGATAGAGATTGATATAACGGGCATAGTTTCGCTTACATATATTGTTTGAATAACTTCCTAGTATAGCGCTAGGAGCATTCGGCTCCAACTATTGAAGTCATTAAGCTTAAATCTCTATGCAGAGATCCGCGAGTCATCGTGATATAATCGATGACATACATACTGATAAGCCCAACTTTAACACTGAGCTAAGATAATGTTTGAGAATTTAAGTGATAGATTATCGCGCACATTGCGCAATATAAGCGGTCGAGGAAGATTGACCGAAGAAAACATTAAAGAGACACTGCGTGAAGTACGTATGGCGTTATTAGAAGCCGACGTTGCCTTACCGGTGGTTCGTGATTTTATTGCGCGAGTGAAAGAAAGTGCAGTAGGACATGAAGTTAACAAAAGCCTGACACCTGGTCAGGAGTTTGTGAAGATTGTTCAAAATGAACTCGTCAATGCGATGGGAGAAGTCAATACTGACCTTGATCTTTCTGCTCAACCACCAGCTGTTGTTTTAATGGCGGGTCTGCAAGGTGCAGGTAAAACAACCAGTGTTGCAAAATTAGGTAAATTCTTAAAAGAGAAAAAGAAGAAAAAAGTTCTGGTTGTTTCTGCTGACGTTTATCGCCCTGCGGCGATTAAACAGCTTGAAACATTAGCTGAAACTGTTGGTGTTGATTTTTTCCCTTCTACCGTACAAGAAAACCCAGTCACGATTGCAAGTAATGCATTAAAACATGCACAGCTTCAATTTTATGATGTGTTACTGGTGGATACCGCAGGGCGTTTACACGTAGATGAAGGTATGATGGAAGAGATCCAGCTCCTTCATAAAGCCATTAATCCCGTTGAAACCCTGTTTGTTGTTGACGCCATGACGGGGCAAGATGCTGCAAATACGGCAAAAGCATTTAATGAAGCATTACCATTAACCGGGGTTGTCTTAACTAAAGTTGATGGTGATGCGCGTGGTGGTGCGGCGTTATCAATTCGTCATATTACGGGCAAACCAATTAAATTCCTCGGTGTTGGGGAAAAAACAGAAGCATTAGAACCTTTCCACCCAGATCGTATTGCCTCTCGTATTTTAGGCATGGGTGATGTTCTGTCATTGATTGAAGATATTGAAAGCAAAGTTGACAGAGCTCAAGCTGAAAAATTGGCGACGAAGCTTAAAAAAGGTGATGGTTTTGATCTAAATGATTTTTTAGATCAATTAAAGCAAATGAAGAACATGGGCGGCATGGCGAGTATGTTAAGCAAAATGCCGGGTATGTCTCAGGTGCCAGATGCAGTAAAATCACAAATGGATGATTCAATTTTAGTGAAAATGGAAGCGATTATTAACTCCATGACTAAAAAAGAACGCCAAAAACCCGAAATCATCAAAGGATCTCGAAAACGTCGTATTGCGATGGGATCAGGTACGCAGGTGCAAGACGTCAACCGTTTGTTAAAACAGTTTGATGACATGCAACGTATGATGAAAAAAATGAAAAAAGGTGGCATGGCTAAGATGATGCGTAGCATGAAAGGTATGATGCCACCAGGATTTCCAGGCCGATAAAATCAAAAAGCCTGAAAAAAAACGTGCTTTGGATTGCTTTTTTCGCCAAAGTGAGTAAACTTTTCGGGCTTTTTATATGACAACCGGACTCCGTTCCTCGATGGCGTCTGGTTGTTTTATTAACTAATGAGGATGTTATGGTAACAATTCGTTTAGCTCGTGGCGGCGCAAAAAAGCGTCCGTTTTACCAAGTAGTAGTAACCGATAGCCGCAATGCGCGTGATGGTCGTTTCATTGAACGCGTAGGCTTTTATAACCCACTGGCAACCGGTAATGCAGAAGAATTACGTTTAGACGTAGACCGTGTTGAACACTGGGTTGCTCAAGGCGCAACTGTTTCAGAACGTGTTGCTGGCCTGATCAAATCAGCGAAGAAAAGCGCTTAATCTGTCGCGGTGGTAACAATGAGCGAACAAAAAACCTTAAAAGAGCCTGTAGAACCTATTGTTATGGGTAAGTTGGGCTCACCTTACGGGATCCGTGGTTGGCTCAGAGTTTTTTCCTCCACCGAACATGCCGAAAACATTTTTGAATATCAACCGTGGTTTATTCAGCGTCATGGACAGTGGGAAACTATTGAAATTGAAAGTTGGAAACATCACAACCAAGATATTATTGTCAAGCTAAAAGGTATTGACGACAGAGATGCGGCTAATTTCCTGACGAATGTTGAAATTGTCGTGAATGCATCGCAACTGCCTGAACTTGAAGGTGAATATTACTGGAAAGATCTGATGGGTTGCCATGTTGAAACTGACAAAGGCTACGATTTAGGTGTCATTACTGACATGATGGAAACGGGCTCAAATGACGTCATGGTGATTAAAGCTAATCTGAAAGATGCATTCGGTGTTGGGGAACGGTTAGTTCCGTTTCTTGATGGGCAGGTTATCAAGAAAGTCGATCTCTCAGCGAAAAAAATTATCGTTGATTGGGATCCTGGTTTTTAGATTATCCGGTTAACGGTTCTCAACAGTGGGACACTAAAATGTGGATTGGGGTAATTAGCCTATTTCCAGAAATGTTCCGCTCTATAACCGAGTACGGGGTGACTGGTCGGGCAGTGAAGCATGGTCTGCTTAATGTAGAATGTTGGAATCCCCGAGATTTTACATACGACAGACACAATACCGTTGATGATCGTCCTTATGGCGGTGGTCCTGGTATGTTGATGATGGTACAGCCTCTAAGGGAAGCCATTCATCAAGCGAAAGCTGCGGCTGGTGATGGAGCAAAGGTGATTTATTTATCACCTCAGGGACGCAAACTCGATCAACAAGGAGTTTGTGAACTGGCAACAAATGAGAAGCTAATTCTAGTTTGTGGTCGGTATGAAGGTATAGATGAGCGTGTCATTCAAACAGAAATCGATGAAGAATGGTCTGTGGGTGATTACGTATTAAGTGGTGGAGAATTACCTGCCATGATAATGATAGATGCAGTAGCACGCTTTGTACCGGGTGTTCTCGGACATGCAGCCTCTGCGAAAGAGGATTCTTTTGCTGAAGGTTTACTGGATCATCCTCACTATACTCGCCCAGAGGTATTAGATGGTATGGAAGTTCCGGCAGTTCTACTATCGGGCAACCATGCACATATTAATCGCTGGCGTATGAAACAATCACTGGGTCGAACCTGGCTAAGAAGACCTGAGCTTCTGGAAAGCCTAGCTCTGACTGACGAGCAAAGAGTGCTGTTAACAGAGTTCCAACAGGAATATCTGGAAAGTACAGCAGAGTAAGTCTGACACAAGGTGTCATTAATATCAGTTTACCTAGGGTAAGAGAGTTATTATGAGCAATATTATTAAGCAAATCGAACAAGAACAAATGAAGCAAGATGTACCTTCATTTCGTCCAGGCGATAATGTAGAAGTTAAGGTATGGGTTGTTGAAGGTTCTAAAAAACGTCTGCAGGCATTCGAGGGCGTGGTTATCGCTATTCGTAACCGCGGTCTGCACTCTGCATTTACTGTTCGTAAAATTTCTAATGGCGAAGGTGTTGAGCGTGTATTCCAAACTCACTCTCCAGTCGTAGATAGCATCACTGTGAAACGTCGTGGTGCGGTTCGCCAAGCTAAATTGTACTACCTGCGTGAGCGTTCAGGTAAGGCTGCTCGTATCAAAGAGCGTCTTAACGCTAAATAATACGCTTTCGCACATCCGAAAGTTATTGTTAAAAGGTCAGCATTTGCTGACCTTTTTTTTTATCTCTTTTACTTCAATCTCCCTATCTTCTCTACTCTTCTTATGCTGAGATTCATTAAAAGATAAAGTGTAATTATATGTTTACGATATATTGTTTTGACTCAATATTTATCACATCATTTTTATTTTTTTAATGTCTATAACTGATTGTTATTTATTGATTATTTATAATTAAAATAGTATGTGTAAAGATTGAGTTACAATATTATCGTAATTATTGAAAATATGGATTGATTTCTTTACATTGCATGTTATCTTATCTTTCAGACACACAAAAATCACAATGACAGATATAAAAAGGTAACGATTATGATCATGCAAAAAGATGCACTCAATAATGTGAATATCAGCGAAGAGCTGGTTTTAATTACGCCCGAAGAGTTAAAACAAAAATACCCATTGAGTCGCAATGATCTGCATGCCATTGCTCAATCACGTCAAACAATCTCTGATATTGTTCAACATCGTGATCCTCGTTTACTTGTGGTATGCGGGCCTTGTTCGATTCATGACGTTGATGTTGCTATCGATTATGCAAAACGCCTAAAAGCATTAGCGTCCGAATTAAGTGATAGTTTGTACATTGTGATGCGTGTCTACTTTGAAAAACCTCGTACAACAGTGGGTTGGAAAGGCTTAATTAGTGATCCATTTATGGATGGTAGCTTTGAAATGGAAAAAGGATTACATATTGCGCGAAAATTGCTGACTGAATTAGTGCAACTAGGGCTACCTTTGGCAACAGAAGCATTAGATCCTAATAATCCACAATACTTAGGTGATTTATTTAGTTGGTCTGCAATTGGTGCAAGAACAACCGAGTCTCAAACTCACCGTGAAATGGCATCAGGACTTTCAATGCCAGTTGGTTTTAAAAACGGGACTGATGGTAATTTAGATACGGCAATTAATGCAATGAAAGCAGCTTCTATGCCACACCGCTTTATGGGAATTAATCAATCAGGGCAAGTGTGTTTATTACAAACGCAAGGTAACCCTGATGGGCATGTGATTTTACGGGGGGGGAAAACACCAAATTACCATGAAGAAGACGTGGCTCAATGTGAAGCTCATATGATAAAAGCAGGCTTAAAACCCTCATTGATGATTGATTGTAGCCACGGTAATTCGAATAAAGATTTCCGACGTCAAACCGCAGTGGTGGATTCAGTGATTGAACAGATCACGAAAGGTAATGAGTCTATCACCGGTATTATGTTAGAAAGTCATATTAATGAAGGTAATCAATCATCAGAACAGCCTCGTAATGAAATGAAATATGGTGTTTCAGTAACAGATGCTTGTATTAGCTGGGAGACAACAGAATCTGTATTAAGAAATTTACATGCGCAAATTTCACCTGTTTTAGCCCAGCGTGAAGCGTTGTTTAAAAAAGTAAGTTAAGCTAGATAACCATAAAGAAAAAGAGGCAAGCATCGATGGCTGAAGAATTACAATATTTGCGTGAGCAAATTGATCAGGTAGACAAATCATTGCTTTCTTTACTTGAGAAAAGAATGCAATTGGTAGCTGAAGTAGGAGAAGTTAAAAATCGCCATGGCTTACCGATTTATGCCCCTGATAGAGAAGCCTCTATGCTTGCTTCTCGGCGTAATGATGCACAGAAAATGGGAATATCTCCAGATTTGATTGAAGATGTGTTACGCCGAGTGATGCGTGAGTCTTATACGAAAGAGAATGACAAAGGTTTTAAAACGCTAAATCCTCAACTGGGTAAAATTGTTATTGTAGGGGGGAAGGGGAAAATGGGAAAACTATTTTCTCGTTTATTTACCCTTTCTGGTTATCAAGTGGAAAGTTTAGAAGCAAATGAATGGCAAACGAAATCACCCGCTATTTTTGAGAATGCGGGAATGGTCATGATTAGTGTGCCTATCCATTTAACTGTTGACGTGATCGAGTCGCTTCCACCTTTACCTGAAAATTGTTTACTTGTGGATCTCTCCTCCATTAAAAAAATACCTTTAGAAGCGATGTTAAAAGCACATAGTGGGCCTGTTTTAGGTCTTCATCCTATGTTTGGCCCTGACGTGCCTAGCTTAGCAAAACAGGTTGTGGCTTATTGTGAGGGTCGTAACCATCAAGAGTTTGAATGGTTGCTAGAGCAATTAATGGTATGGGGCGCTAGAATTGAGGCAATCGCACCAGAAGATCATGATAAAAATATGAGCTTTATTCAAGCACTTCGGCATTTTACAACGTTTGCTTACGGTCAGCATTTAGCGAAAGAGAATGTTGATCTTGCGAGTTTGCTTAGACTGTCATCTCCTATTTATCGTTTAGAATTAGCAATGATAGGGCGACTATTTGCTCAAGACCCACAACTGTATGCAGATATTATTTTATCATCAAAAGAAAATATTGAATTAATTCGTAGATATCATCACTCATTAGGCCAAGCTATCTATTTATTAGATATTAATGCAAAGAATGAGTTTGTTCATTCATTTAATAACGTGAGTGATTGGTTCGGTGATTATGCTTCTCAATTTATGAAAGAGAGTGGTGTATTATTACAAAAAGCGAATGATAGCCGTATTTAGCTATATATAGTATTTATCTACCTATAAAAGGTATAAAGGAATAACAGTATAAAAGCCGAACAGTGATTGTTCGGCTTTTATTTTGCTAATTATTTATTGGGTTTGTTTAGTTTATTACCACTCATCATCGCAAGGTGGCCAAACGCAACGATTAGAGTCTGTTGTGTTAGTCTTACTTTGTGAATACGTATTTATTGATGTTTTATTTTTTATGTTCTTATTATGGATTTGAGCACTTACATAACTAGAAAATAAAAGTGAGAGTATCAAAATAGATAATTTTTTCATAATAATTTTCTCTAAAATAATATAGTTATAAATTAGTAGTCTTTAGGATCTGGACATGGACTCACTGTACATCGTTGTAAATGTGATTGATGACTCACTGAATAAGTGTAATAGCCCTTTTCTGAATCAATCTTACTTTCATGGTTAGTGAAAAATAGACCTAAAATCAGCATGATAAAAATATTCATATTATTTTCCTGTTTTTCAATTATTAAAAATAAATAGATTTTTCCTACTTTTATTCAGGAAATAAGAGTGGCTGAATTTAAATATATATTTAAAAACAATAAGATAAATACCTTCTTTTATTAATACTCTAATGTCATTTATATTTATTGTTATTTAATTGTTATTGTTGGGTTTAATTAAATAACTATTAATGTTCAATATTTTCTTTTTATTGAATTTTTTTTGTTGATGAGATCTTAAAACTGAATGAAATTAAAATGTATTATTAAAACTATAACAGTGATCAAAAAAATAGATATAACAGTTATCGTAGATTATATTTCATAAGCTGTTTTTCTTGAAAGAAATGCTAAAAAACCAATTGTATTATTTTTATATTCCGATGTATTTTCCAAGGGGTAACTTATGGATTTTTTAATACAACTCGCCATTATATTAGTGTGTCTATTCTATGGAGCTAGGAAAGGGGGAATTGCATTAGGTCTATTAGGTGGTGTAGGTCTTGTTATTTTAGTTTTTATTTTTAATCTTCCTCCGGGAAAGCCACCTGTTGATGTAATGCTCGTTATTATTGCAGTTGTTTCTGCGTCAGCAACATTACAAGCATCTGGTGGATTGGATGTTATGCTACAAATAGCAGAAAAACTATTACGTAAAAATCCGAAATACATTTCTATCGTTGCCCCACTCGTTACTTGTACATTGACAATATTATGTGGCACAGGGCATGTTGTTTATACCATCTTACCTATTATCTATGATGTATCGATTAAAAATAATATTCGACCAGAAAGGCCAATGGCTGCAAGTACTATTGGTTCACAAATGGGAATTATTGCAAGCCCCGTGTCTGTTGCGGTTGTAACCTTAGTGGCAATGCTAGGTGACGTCACTTTTAATGGTAAACACCTTGAGTTTTTAGATTTATTAGCAATTACAATTCCTTCTACTTTTATTGGTATTTTAGCGATTGGTATTTTTAGTTGGTTTAGAGGTAAGGATTTAGATAAGGATCTACGCTTCCAAGAGTTTATTTCAGTTCCTGAAAACCATGATTATGTTTATGGTGATACAGCGACACTTTTAGATAAAAAGTTGCCGATGAAAAACTGGGTGGCAATGTGGATATTCTTAGGTGCAATTGCGGTTGTTGCGATATTAGGTGCCTTTTCTGAAATACGTCCTGTATTTAATGGTAAACCGTTATCTATGGTGCTCGTTATTCAGATGTTTATGTTATTAGCGGGCGCATCAATTATTATTATCTGTAAAACGAATCCGTCTCTTATTTCTAAAAATGAAGTTTTCCGCTCAGGGATGATAGCAATTGTTGCTGTATATGGTATTGCTTGGATGGCAGAAACCATGTTCTCTGCGCATATGAAAGAAATAGAAGCCGCATTAGGGCAATTAGTACGAGAATATCCTTGGGCTTATGCTGTTGTTTTATTATTAGTGTCTAAGTTTGTTAACTCACAAGCGGCGGCTTTAGCCGCAATTGTTCCCTTAGCATTGGGGATTGGTGTAGATCCTGCTTATATTATTGCATCTGCACCTGCTTGTTATGGTTACTATATTCTGCCAACTTACCCGAGTGACTTAGCCGCCATTCAATTTGACCGTTCTGGTACAACTCGAATAGGGCGTTTTGTTATTAACCATAGCTTTATTCTACCAGGGTTAATTGGTGTAACAGTTTCCTGTGTCTTTGGTTGGGTATTTGCAGCGATGTATGGCTTTTTATAATTAATTGAATTTATAATAAGAACAGAAAAGCCAGATAGTTATATTACTATCTGGCTTTTATCTTTGAGTGAGATTATTTGACTTCAACGGGAACAACATTCTCTGAAGGGTAACAGCCTAGAACTTTTAATGAACGCGTAGTTTGTGATAAATCGTGTAAGGCTTTTTGCATACTGATATCACGTAGATTAGCTTGAACATCAATATAAAACATCTCTTCCCAAGGCGTGCCATTAATAGGGCGAGATTCTAATTTCGTCATAATAATGTCGTATTTCTTTAAAATCATTAAAGCATCGACTAAAGCACCTGCTTGTTGTCCTGTTGCCATTAAGAACGTTGTTTTCGCAGGAACTTGCTCTGAGACATCGATAGCTTTTCGTGCAATAACAATAAAACGTGTAACGTTTATTTGCTGATTAGCTAAATTATTCGCTAAAGGTTTTAAACCATAAAGAGAACCACCCGCTTCACTACCAATGGCGGCTATGTGAGGTGATTGCGCCAATGCAACCTTTTCCATGGCTGCAGCAGTACTTTCGCAATATTCGATTTTCCAATTTGGATACTGATTTAAATAATGGCTACATTGTTGGAAAGGTTGAGGATGGCTATAAATAATTTGTAGTTCTTCTGTTGTACTATCAACGCTAGTTAAAAGTGCGTGATTAATAGGAATACGGATTTCACCTACGATAGACAGTGATGTTGTCTGCAGTAAATCGTAAACATCATTAATTGCACCGGAGCTAGTATTCTCAATAGGCAATAAACCGTAATCAGCTTGGCCTGTATCAACCAGTGTAAAAATATCATCAAATTTTTGGCAGGTACAATCAACAAAGGTATCGAAATGGCGGGCTGCATATTGACGAGCTGCAATATGTGAATAAGAGCCTTTGGGCCCTAAATAAGCAATTCTAGCTGATTCATTTGGTGTTGCATTGAGGTGCTGTTGTAGGATAGCTTGTTGTGTTAATACGGAGTCTTCAATGATCATTTGAAAAATACGGCTGATATAAAAACCATCTAACCCAACATTTTTTCCTTTCTCAATTAATAAATTAAGTAATTCACGTTCACGATCCTTATCTCTAATAGGGCGATGTGTATTCAATTTAAATTGAGCGACATCAGCAGATAATTGGCGTCTATTTGCTAACAACGTGAGTAATTCTGAATCTAACGTTGTGATTTTATCTCTGATTGCTAATAAATCGCGTTTTTCCATGTTTTAGCCCTATATCTTTGCGTCGTACCATTATAAATAAAAAAGCCTCCATTTTTGGAGGCTATTGTCGTTCTTATTTTTCTTTCTGAAATGACAATGCCTCTTAATGAAAGAGTAAAAAGAAAAAGAAGAAAGACAAAAACGAATGTGTCGTCATTATATTGTTTGGTAAATTATTTAACATATAGCTATCAAACATGATGATGTGAAAGGAGTCAAGAGAAATACAATAAAAAGCGCATCACAAGGATGCGCAGAGGCGTTTTGAGTCAGTGATTTATTCTAATTTTTAATCTAGCTTTACTATTTATATTTCATCGACAAGTAAATTTTCTTCTTTCAGGCTGTTATTAGCCCGACGAGATTCATTTTTATGCTGAACTTTGTTTAATTGACGCTCAAGTTTTGCTAATAAATCATTAATAGCAACATACATATCGGCATGTTGTGCATTAGCGACTAATTGTCCATTTGGTGTATGAATGCTGGCATCAACACTAAAACCTTTAGGATCTTTTGTCAGAATAATACGAGGATTGATTAAATTCACCTGCCATTTATTAAGTTTAGTTAGACGGCTTTCAATGTGTTCACGTAGTGCTGGGGTAATTTCCATTTGTTTGCTAGTAATATTTATAATCATATAGTTACCTCTTAATTACTCCGTCTTCGATAACTTCAGAATATCGTGATATACAATTAAAAACATGATCAAAATCACTTTTTGTTAGATGTATGTGTAACAAGTAATAGAAACGTGACAAATGATAAATAGCTGAAAAAGACCGCTTGTTAAGTTGTATTTATTCAGTCATATTAGAAAGGTTGGGCTGATAAAATGTAAAGACAATTTAGCTAACAAGAATAAAAAACAGCAGCGATAAGCTGCTGTTTTTGATGGTGATGTTTGAGTTAAGCTGGATTTGCTGCAATTAATGAAGCCACTTTTTCCGCTTCTTGTGTCAGACCTAATTCTTTATAGGCATTTTCCATGTAGACAAGCGCATCACGAGTGGCTTGTGTATCAGGATAATCACGCATCATTTGCTCTACTCTATTAATAACCGCGACATAAGCCCCTCGTTTAGTATAGAATTTCGCAACTGAAAGTTCATACTTCGCTAAACGGTTTTTAAGAAAGACAAGGCGCTTGGTTGCATCAGCGACGTAAAGGCTATCAGGGTAGTAACGTACTAATTGACTGAAGTCTTTAAATGCCACAATTGCATGTTGAGGATCACGGTCTGAACGATCAATACCAAAGAATCCTTGTAATGCACTATCATCTAATGCTTGAGCGGTTAAGCCTCGCATATAAAGAACATAGTCAATATTAGGATGGGTTGGGTTTAATCGCATAAAACGGTCGATTGCAGAAATCGCCATTGGCAACTCTGCTGATTTATAATAAGCATAAATCAGGTCGAGTTGAACTTGTTGAGAGTAAGGGCCAAAAGGATAGCGATTATCGAGAGACTCTAATTGTTTGATAGCCGCTCCATAATTGCCATCTAGCAATTTTTCCTGACTGGTTGAGTAAAGCTCAGAAGGCGACATATCGGCAGTAGTGTCTTTGTCTGAACTCGAACAGCCAGTAAGTAATAGGCTTACAGTGGCCGCTGCCACCAGGTATTTAATGCGTCTCATCACGTATTGATTATCCTCTGAATAGGTTTGGGGAGTCTCTCCGTGAAGCTCCCCTAAAATCGGTTACACTATAACTCATTTTAAATGAAACGGCTGTGCCGTCAAAACACTAACTTAATTAATAGAAAATTATTTATGTCTCAACAAATACGACTTAATGCTACAGTCGCAGATTCGCAGCTGGGTCAACGCTTAGATCAGGCTTTGGCCGAATTGTTCCCTGATTATTCAAGATCTCGTATAAAAGAGTGGATCTTAGACAATAGAGTGCAGGTTAACGATAAAATCATCAATAAGCCAAAAGAAAAAATGCTTGGCGGTGAAAAAATTGAAGTCGATGCCTTAATTGAAGAGGAAGTTCGCTGGGAGCCTCAGAATATTCCGTTAAATATCGTCTATGAAGATGATGATATTTTAGTTATCAATAAGCCAAGAGATCTCGTTGTACATCCCGGTGCTGGTAACCCAGATGGTACCGTATTAAATGCATTACTTTATCGCTATCCAGAAATTGCTAATGTACCTCGTGCAGGTATTGTCCATCGTTTAGATAAAGATACAACAGGTTTAATGGTTGTTGCAAAAACAGTTCCCGCTCAAACTCATTTAGTTGAAGCTTTGCAGCGTCGCGAAATTACGCGTGAATATGAAGCGGTTGCAACAGGAAGAATGACGGCGGGAGGATTAGTCAATGAACCAATTTCTCGACATCCGACTAAGCGTACACATATGGCGGTGCACCCAATGGGTAAACCTGCAGTAACACATTATCGTGTGATGGAGCATTTCCGTGCTCATACACGCTTACGTTTGCGCTTAGAAACTGGACGTACTCACCAAATTCGTGTTCATATGGCACATATTCATCATGCTTTAATTGGTGATCAACTTTATGCAGGAAGGCCACGCCCTTTAAAAGGTGCTTCAGAAGAACTGCGTGAAATGCTACGTTTGTTTGATAGACAAGCATTACATGCAACGATGTTACGCCTTTATCATCCTATCACAGGTATTGAAATGGAATGGCATGCACCATTACCTGATGATATGGTTAAGCTTATCGATGTATTAAAAGATGATGCTGAACAATTTAAAGATGAAATGGATTGGTAAATGACTTCATTGATTTTTCCTGATTGGCCACAACCTGACAATATTGGTGCTTGTAGTACGCTGAGGGAAGGGGGAATTAGTTTACCTCCTTACCATAGCTTTAATTTAGGTGCACATGTTGGTGATGAATTGTCTCGTGTTGAAGAAAACAGACACAGACTTTGTCAACAAGCCCAATTGCCGGAAATGCCACTATGGCTAGAACAAGTTCATGGTACACATGTTGTTACGCTAAATTCTGGGAAAAATAATGAAGTAGAAGGTGATGCCCTTTATACCTCTACAATGAAAAAAGTTTGTGCAATTATGACGGCAGATTGTCTACCTGTTCTTTTTACTACGGTCGATGGAACAGAAGTTGGTGCAGCACACGGTGGGTGGAGAGGGCTTTGCCATGGCGTATTGCAAAATACACTTGCGCACTTCAAAGCGCCTAAAAGTCAAATAATGGCATGGTTAGGACCCGCAATTGGTCCTAATGCTTTTGAAGTAGGGGCTGAGGTCCGTTTGGCTTTTATTGAAAAAAATATTGCCTTTGATCCTGCATTTATTCCCCATAATGATAAATACTTCGCTAATATTTATATGTTAGCGAGAATAATCTTACAGGAAAGTGGAGTGACACAGATTTATGGTGGTGATTTCTGTACTGTGACTGATAAATCACGCTTCTTCTCATATAGACGAGAGCAGATAACAGGTAGAATGGCATCATTAATCTGGATTAAATAAACTTCTACCAACGATTTTTCTCACTTATCTTAAATATTGATGAATATTTTTGCTCAAAATTTTTATTTTGAGCTTGAATATTGTCAAAATGACCTCATCTATTCTCCAGTTACGAATTTTAATTTAAATTTTACTTGGAGGTGTTATGCGTCTGGATAAATTAACCAATAAATTCCAGCAAGCTCTCGCAGACGCCCAGTCATTGGCACTTGGGAACGATAATCAATTTATAGAACCCATACATTTACTGAGTGCGTTATTTAATCAACAAGGTGGCTCAATTCGCCCTTTATTAACATCAACAGGTGTTAATGCATCACAATTTAATGAGCGAATTAACGACGCTTTGTCTCGATTACCTAAAGTCGAAGGTGCTGGTGGAGAGGTTCATCCCTCGAATGATTTAATTAAGCACCTTAATTTGTGCGATAAATTAGCACAGAAAAAAGGTGATGAATTCATTTCATCAGAGCTCTTTCTTTTAGCTGCAATGGAAACCGGTGGTCAAGTTGCTGACATGCTAAAAGCCGCCGGAGCGAATAAAGCGAGTCTTGAGATAGCGATTGAAAAAATACGTGGTGGAGAAACAGTGAACGATCAAAATGCAGAAGACCAACGTCAGGCATTGAAAAAATATACTGTGGATTTAACGGAAAGAGCAGAACAAGGTAAACTCGATCCTGTTATTGGTCGTGATGAAGAAATAAGAAGAACAATTCAAGTCTTACAGCGCCGTACTAAAAATAACCCTGTTCTTATCGGTGAGCCAGGTGTAGGTAAAACGGCAATTGTTGAAGGTTTGGCTCAACGTATTGTTAATGGCGAAGTCCCTGAAGGTTTAAAAAATAAACGTGTACTTTCTTTGGATATGGGCTCGTTATTAGCGGGTGCTAAATATCGCGGTGAATTTGAAGAACGTTTAAAAGCTGTTTTAAATGATTTATCTAAACAGGAAGGTAGCGTTATTCTGTTTATTGATGAATTACATACGATGGTGGGTGCCGGTAAGGCTGACGGTGCGATGGATGCAGGGAATATGTTAAAGCCTGCATTAGCTCGCGGTGAGTTACACTGTGTTGGTGCAACAACACTTGATGAATATCGTCAATATATTGAAAAAGATGCCGCATTAGAACGTCGTTTCCAAAAAGTATATGTGGCAGAGCCAACAGTTGAAGATACCATCGCGATTTTACGTGGTTTGAAAGAACGTTATGAACTTCATCATCACGTTCAAATTACAGACCCAGCCATTGTCGCGGCAGCAACTTTATCACATCGCTATATTTCTGATCGTATGTTACCCGATAAAGCGATTGACTTAATTGATGAAGCGGGTGCAAGCCTACGTATGCAGATGGATTCAAAACCAGAAGCATTAGATAGACTTGATAGACGTATTATTCAACTGAAACTGGAACAACAAGCACTGCAAAAAGAGTCTGATGATGCAAGTAAAAAGCGTTTAGAAATGCTAAATGAAGAGCTTGCAGAAAAAGAGAAAGAGTACTCTGCTTTAGAAGAAGAGTGGAAAGCAGAGAAAGCAGAGCTGACAGGAACTCAGCATATTAAATCAGAATTAGAGCAAGCACGTATTGCATTAGAGCAAGCTCGTCGTAGTGGTGATTTGGCAAAAATGTCAGAGATCCAATATGGACAAATTCCAACTTTAGAAAAACAGCTTGCCGAAGCTAATAAAGCTGAGGATAAGCATATGAAACTGTTACGTAATAAAGTAACTGATGCTGAAATTGCTGAAATCTTAGCACGCTGGACAGGTATTCCTGTCTCTAGAATGTTAGAAGGGGAGCGTGAAAAACTATTAAGAATGGAACAAGAGTTACATAGACGTGTTATTGGCCAGTCTGAGGCTGTAAGTGCTGTGTCTAATGCTATTCGTCGTAGCCGTGCTGGGTTGTCTGATCCAAATCGTCCAATTGGATCGTTCTTATTCTTAGGACCAACAGGTGTGGGTAAGACGGAATTGTGTAAAGCACTAGCAAACTTCTTGTTTGATAGTGATGATGCAATGGTTCGTATCGATATGTCTGAGTTTATGGAAAAACACTCCGTTTCTCGTTTAGTGGGGGCGCCTCCAGGATATGTCGGTTATGAAGAAGGCGGATATTTAACAGAAGCGGTTCGTCGTCGTCCTTATTCTGTTATCTTATTAGATGAAGTTGAAAAAGCGCACCCTGATGTATTCAATATCTTATTACAAGTATTGGATGATGGTCGTCTAACTGATGGGCAAGGTAGAACTGTCGATTTTCGTAACACGGTTGTGATTATGACGTCGAACTTAGGTTCTGATTTAATTCAAGAACGTTTCGGGACACTTGATTATCCTGAAATGAAAACAATTGTGATGGATGTTGTTGGTCATCATTTCAGACCAGAGTTTATTAACCGTATTGATGAAGTTGTGGTATTCCACCCATTAGGTAAAGAAAACATTGCAGCGATTGCACAAATTCAGTTGCGTCGTTTATATCAACGTTTGGAAGAGCGTGGTTATCATGTGACGATCACTGGAGCTGCATTAGAGAAATTGAGTGAAGTTGGCTTCGATCCAATTTATGGAGCTCGTCCATTGAAACGAGCCATCCAACAAGAGGTTGAAAACCCACTAGCTCAAGATATCTTGTCTGGTAAGTTATTGCCGGGTAAAGAGATTATCTTAGATTTAGATGATAATAAGATAATAGCAAAACAGTAATAGATAATATTATTGATAATAAAGCCTACAAATTTCACGTTGTAGGCTTTTTATTTAGTAGGGAGTGAGTTTATTTTTTATAAGCCTGAGCAAAATTTTCTCTTGCTTGCTCTTGTGCCATATCAAAAAACTGAGCAATCTCTTCTGGTGAAGTATTCGGGATATTTTTTGCTTTTTCTTGAATATGTTTTAATGTTGCCGTTGCTTCTGTTCTAATTTTTTCAATATCATGATGGAGCAATTTACCAAAGCGTTTTTTAACTTCACCGTTAATAATGACAGTATCAACATCAGAAGCGGTAGTTTGTAATACAATTGAGCCGGCAGGGTAACTCGAAGGAACAAAGGCTTTGCTTTGAGATACAATAATAATATCTGCTTTTTTACTTGGTGTAAGAGTACCTATCTGTTTTTCCATTCCTAATGCTTCAGCGCTACCTTGAGTTGCCCAAGTCAATGCATCTCTCACACTTAAATCAATATGAGTCGTTGTTTTACCTGTCCTATTAGCTGTCGCTTCATTATCCATACAACGTTGGAATTGTAATCCTAAACGCATTTGTGAAAATAAATCACCAGAACCAACGCAAACAATATCTGTACTTAATCCAGGCTTAAATCCATGGTCAATGCTTGCACGAAAAGGCGGTCTCCCCATTCCCATTTGCATTTCTGTTTCTGGTGCAATAGATATTTTTCCACCTGTTTGAGATAAAATATCCCATTCACTACGATCTAAGGAGGTACAGTGGATATGGAGATGACCAGGATGGAGAAGATTGTTTTGTTTTAGTTCATGTAATCCTTTTAATAAAATAGATTTTTCTGCAGCGCCTGTATGTGAGGCAATAAATATCCCCATTTTTTGGGCTTGCTCAATTTCTTGGCGTGTATGCTCAAACGGAATGGTCCCAAAATCGCTCAGCAATACGCCCATTTTGTTTATTGTATTGTTATTTTTATAAAATTTTTGGTAGATCTCTTTTGCTGTCTCAAGACGTTGTGAATGTGTTTTAAATCTATTTTCACCTTTATAATCATAAGACTGCATGCCATAAGCATAGATGCTACGGATCCCTGATTCACGTAAAGAGTCAATAGCAGCTACGGCATGTTGGGGGGTGTTTACACAATCACAGCAATCTAAAATCGTCGTTACCCCAGCATCTAGCGCTTCTAAAGAACCGACTAAGGTTGCCATTTTTAAATCGTCAGCTTCCATTAATGCACCGATACCATAGAAAACGGAGTTTAAAAAATGCGCTAATGACATATCAGCAGAAATGCTTCTTAAAAGAGACATCCAGGTATGTCGATGACTATCAATGATACCTGGAAGAATAATACCGCCTTCAGCATCAATTAATTCTGCATCAATGTGGGCAAATTTCGAGATATCCCCAACATCAATAATAGTGTCATTTTCAATTAGAACGGCTCCATGCTCTAAATCACCGTATTTTTCGTCCATTGTTATGACATAGCCGTTATATATGATTTTTTTAGATTTTTTGGTCGCGATGTAGCTTCTATTTTCCTTATCTAAAGAAGAGGATATTGCTGAAGCTTTATTTGGTGTAGTAAATGCTAGGCCCAAAGAGCCTGCACCAGCAGCTTTTATAAAAGCGCGTCTTGAAATTGTATTTTTATTATTTGTCATGATGTTATCTCAATGAAAAAATGTATTGTTCAGTACAGAATTATTCTAACATTGTTTTTTGTGTATTGAATAGTACATAATTTTTTTTTTGAATTTTTAATAATGAGTACAACTTCGTTGATGTAAAAATGACGAATGATGAATAAAAAAGGAGAGTGTACGTATTGAGGTTGGAGTGAGTTTATATAACGCTTTTGAGAAAACGGTGTTGAAGCCCGCCACTATTGTGAATACAAATCGGTAAACAGGCTAATGTATAGTATAAGTATAAAGAGAATAATTATTTTTCTTTTTTGTCTAATAAAAGGTAATCCCCAATAATCAAAGCGCATAACTTACATTGTTGACGTATTTCTTCATTTGTTGGGGAATAATCAGGGGTAATTAATGCTTTCATAAAGAAGTTTGTTTTTAACATCTCAATAAAAAATCCAGCGACATGGCGTAGTTGTTCAAAATCTAATTTAATTTCTTCTAATTTTTCGAGTTCTTGTGCCAAATATTTATAACTATTTTCAGGTGCAAGTTGATTAAATGCTTGTCCTAACATAGGAAAATGCACAGATTCCGCAATAACTAAACGATAAAGACCCATTGTTTTAGGTTCGAGTAATTTATTGATGAATGAAAAACCAAAGTGCTCAAGTAGCTGATAGGCTGTTTTATGTTCTAGCATCTTATTTTGCACTTCAAGAAAGATATCATCAATTAGGTTTTCAATTACTGCGGAAAACAATCCTTCTTTATTTTTAAAGTGATGATAAAGCGTTGAGCGAGATCCTCCTGATTTTTGAATGATCATATCAAGAGATGTTTTTTCGTAACCATAAGTCAAAAAGCAATCTATAGCGGCATTTATCATCGCTTGGGTTCGTTGATGCCCTTTTGTCGTCAATTTAGGTTTTGTTTTCTGTTTCATAATAGTTAAGAAAGTGGATTGTTAAATAATAAAGTAATGTGCTTTTGAGTATAACATCGAAAATAAGTCACTCTATGGAATAACGATATGAATTCGCTGTTGGTGTATACAAAATAGGAAGCTTTAGAAGTTCTGAATCGATATGTATGAGATACGGCCAAATAATGATTGGTTGAATGTCATAATATTGAGTCATAGGGATCCATGAGTATGCCAATATGTGGAAAAAGACCTCTATTTAAGAGTGTTTTCCGATTATTTGTGGTTTCTTGAATATCAATAAAGAAAGAATTTAAATAGAGCGAGAGGTGTTTGATTGTTTTTCAATCGTCATGTGGCTATAATTCATACACTGACCGTCAAGTTGATTGTTAAATGCGCTATCGAGAGCTTTTTTTAAAATAATACTTGTCACATTCAGAAAACTCCCTATAATGCGCCCTCGTTGTCACGGCAAACCACGCTAAGTGAGTTAGTCGAGAGAACAAAGAAAAAAGTGTGAAGCCTTGAAAATAAACGCTTGACACGAAATGAGGAAGATGTAGAATGCACCTCCTCGCAACAACGCAGAAGACCGGAAACGGCAGCGAATGTTGCACTGCTCTTTAACAAATTATCAGACAATCTGTGTGGGCACTCGCAGAGACGATATCTTCTAAAATATTAGATGTATCAAGTCTTGAAGAGTGAACAACAAAAGTAAATTCATTTATGAATAGCTAAGTTTTCGATTTCTTTGAGCATCAAACACTTTTAATTGAAGAGTTTGATCATGGCTCAGATTGAACGCTGGCGGCAGGCCTAACACATGCAAGTCGAGCGGTAACAGGAGAAAGCTTGCTTTCTTGCTGACGAGCGGCGGACGGGTGAGTAATGTATGGGGATCTGCCCGATAGAGGGGGATAACTACTGGAAACGGTGGCTAATACCGCATGACGTCTACGGACCAAAGCAGGGGCTCTTCGGACCTTGCGCTATCGGATGAACCCATATGGGATTAGCTAGTAGGTGAGGTAATGGCTCACCTAGGCGACGATCTCTAGCTGGTCTGAGAGGATGATCAGCCACACTGGGACTGAGACACGGCCCAGACTCCTACGGGAGGCAGCAGTGGGGAATATTGCACAATGGGCGCAAGCCTGATGCAGCCATGCCGCGTGTATGAAGAAGGCCTTAGGGTTGTAAAGTACTTTCAGCGGGGAGGAAGGTGATAAAGTTAATACCTTTATCAATTGACGTTACCCGCAGAAGAAGCACCGGCTAACTCCGTGCCAGCAGCCGCGGTAATACGGAGGGTGCAAGCGTTAATCGGAATTACTGGGCGTAAAGCGCACGCAGGCGGTCAATTAAGTCAGATGTGAAAGCCCCGAGCTTAACTTGGGAATTGCATCTGAAACTGGTTGGCTAGAGTCTTGTAGAGGGGGGTAGAATTCCACGTGTAGCGGTGAAATGCGTAGAGATGTGGAGGAATACCGGTGGCGAAGGCGGCCCCCTGGACAAAGACTGACGCTCAGGTGCGAAAGCGTGGGGAGCAAACAGGATTAGATACCCTGGTAGTCCACGCTGTAAACGATGTCGATTTAGAGGTTGTGGTCTTGAACCGTGGCTTCTGGAGCTAACGCGTTAAATCGACCGCCTGGGGAGTACGGCCGCAAGGTTAAAACTCAAATGAATTGACGGGGGCCCGCACAAGCGGTGGAGCATGTGGTTTAATTCGATGCAACGCGAAGAACCTTACCTACTCTTGACATCCAGCGAATCCTTTAGAGATAGAGGAGTGCCTTCGGGAACGCTGAGACAGGTGCTGCATGGCTGTCGTCAGCTCGTGTTGTGAAATGTTGGGTTAAGTCCCGCAACGAGCGCAACCCTTATCCTTTGTTGCCAGCGCGTAATGGCGGGAACTCAAAGGAGACTGCCGGTGATAAACCGGAGGAAGGTGGGGATGACGTCAAGTCATCATGGCCCTTACGAGTAGGGCTACACACGTGCTACAATGGCAGATACAAAGAGAAGCGACCTCGCGAGAGCAAGCGGAACTCATAAAGTCTGTCGTAGTCCGGATTGGAGTCTGCAACTCGACTCCATGAAGTCGGAATCGCTAGTAATCGTAGATCAGAATGCTACGGTGAATACGTTCCCGGGCCTTGTACACACCGCCCGTCACACCATGGGAGTGGGTTGCAAAAGAAGTAGGTAGCTTAACCTTCGGGAGGGCGCTTACCACTTTGTGATTCATGACTGGGGTGAAGTCGTAACAAGGTAACCGTAGGGGAACCTGCGGTTGGATCACCTCCTTACCTAAGAGATACGTGTTATGTGCAGTGCTCACACAGATTGTCTGATGAAGAA
>NZ_JAABNK010000020.1:0-82500 GCF_009915965.1 Proteus sp. G2300 | reverse complement strand
CTGTTTCACCTTTTGTCATCTTCATAATTAACTGGATCATGACTCTATCAATCCATTTATAACGAGGATAAAAAAGTGCGCCAGCAAATACCCCCGTTAACGTTGGCTTCCACGGAGTCTTATCTAAAAATTTACGCATATAAGCATTCGTCTCAGGTGTATTCTTTTCCGCTTTTCTTGCAGTAAGATTAACGCCAAAGAATGCGGACGGCATACTATTTAATTGTGCAAGATGACGAGTGATAAATTTATCGAGAGCTTTATTAAAGTAACCATAACGAATAGAAGCACCCACTAATACTTTATTATAAGCAGATAAATTTAAACTCTGCTGAACAGAGGTTAAATCTCTCACATCACATTCATAACCGTGTTGTCTTAATTCGTTGGCGATTTGTGTCATGATCTTTTTAGTTTGACCATCAGTACTACAATACAACAATAGCGCGCTCATACATCACTCCTTGTATTAGATTAATCACGCCAAAACGTTGGGGTAAATAAAACTAATAATGTGAAAACTTCTAGTCGTCCAAATAACATTGTTACGACGAGTATCCATTTTGCTGCCGGATTCATTGTCGTAAAGTTATCAGCGACAATGCCTAATCCAGGACCAAGATTATTTAACGTTGTTGCAATAGCAGAAAATGCAGAGAACTCATCAACCCCTGTTGCTATCAACAACATTAAGCTAATAATAAAGACCAAAGCGTAAGCGGAGAAAAATCCCCAGACGGCCTCAATAATACGTTCGGGTAATGCCCGATGACCAAGCTTGATGGTATAGACTGCATTCGGGTGAACAAGACGTTTTAATTCACGATTTCCTTGTAAGAATAAAAGTAATATTCGGATCACTTTTAATCCACCACCCGTTGACCCTGCACATCCACCAATAAAAGCAGAGCATAATAATAGAAGAGGCAAAAATGCAGGCCATTGTGCAAAACTGTCTGTTGCAAAACCTGCGGTTGTCGCCATAGAGACAACTTGGAAAAAAGCCTGATTTATGGTTATCCATCCTGAATCATATACAGAATAAAGCCAAAGAATACCGCTGCAGATAATGACTAATCCCAATTGGATTGAGATAAACATACGAAATTCAGGATCACGCCAATAAATATTAAGACTTCTTCCTGTTAATACGGCGAAGTGTAAACCAAAATTACAGCCAGAAATTAAAAGGAATACACCAATAATGATGTTAATGGTTGGGCTATTAAAATAGCCAATACTGGCATCGTGAGTAGAAAACCCGCCAATCGCAATAGTGGAAAAACTATGAGAAATAGCATCAAACACATCCATGCCTGCAATCCATAACGCTAGAGCACAAATAATTGTAAGCAAAACATAGATAAGCCAAAGTGCTTTTGCTGTTTCTGCAATTCGAGGACGCATTTTATTATCTTTCAATGGCCCCGGCATTTCTGCGCGATATAGCTGCATTCCCCCAACACCTAAAAGTGGAAGAATAGCAACAGCTAATACAATTATCCCCATCCCCCCTAACCATTGGAGCATTTGTCGATAAAACAAAATAGCTTTAGGTAAGGAATCTAGCCCCACTAAGGTTGTGGCACCCGTTGTTGTCAGCCCAGAGAAAGATTCAAAAAACGCATCTGTAATAGAAAGATGTGGTTGTTCAGAGAAAATAAACGGTAATGCCCCCACACTGCCTAACACAGTCCAAAATAAAACTACAATAAGAAAACCTTCTTTAGGCTTAAGCTCACTTTTTTTATTTCGGTTAGGGATCCACAGCATTAACCCAATGATCAATGCAACAATAAATGTTTGGCTAAATGCTCGTCCGGCACCATCTCGGTATATTAATGCGACAATACCAGGAATGATCATCGTGACAGAAAATAAGATAACGAGCAGTCCGACAATACGGGTTATTGAACGAAAATGCATTTAGCGATTTCCTTGGTAGCAAAGATTATTCATTTTTATCTAATGGGATTAATTGCATACTACCACGACTCATATCGCGTAGTTTAATTTCCACTTCATCACTATGTACAGCTGGCAATGAAAGAATAAATGTGACTTTATCGGTATATTCGCTTGAGAGCACTTGCCCTTGATATTGTTCAACGACTTGTTCAAGTAATGAAACAAGTGAATATTCACACTCTACATTAAAGCGCAATTGTGGCACTTTTGTCTTTGTTGATAATATTTTTAATGCCTGCTGAACACCACTACCATAAGCACGAACCAACCCTCCTGTTCCTAATTTGATCCCGCCAAAATACCGAACAACAACTGCAGTTACTTCCCCCATTCCACTTCCCAAAAGAGGAGCTAGAATAGGTTTTCCCGCAGTACCTGTTGGTTCACCATCATCAGAGAATCCTAATTGTTGCGAATCATCTGGCCTGCCAGCAACAAAAGCCCAACAGTGATGTCGGGCATCAGGAAATTGCTCTTTGATAGACTGAATATAAGCTTTAGCTGCATCAATACCCTCAGTGTGAGCAATAAATGTAATAAAACGGCTTTTCTTTATTTCTTCACTGAACTCTACCGTTTCAGCGGGGATCAAATACGCTTTCATCAGGCTAAGTGTAAGTCTCTAGTCATATTTTCAATTTTGTTATCGTGGATAATAATATTATCTTCAATACGAATGCCACCAAAGGGTTTGAAGTGTTCAATTTGCTTCCAATTAAAATGAGTGCTGTATTTCCCTTCTTTCCAAGGCTCTAATAAAGAATCGATGAAGTAAAATCCAGGTTCAATCGTTAATACCATGCCAGGTTCAACAATACGTGTACAACGTAAGAATGGATACATAGCAGGAGCCGCTAAATGAGTTCCTTTATCATCTTGCATAAACCCAGCAGCATCATGAACTTGCAGACCTAAAGCATGCCCTAAACCATGAGGCAAAAATGGTGTCGTTAAGCCAGCACTCACCATCTCTTCTTCACTAACACCTTTCACAATACCGTATTTATTGAGTAATCCAGCAATACGTTGATGCATTTGAACATGGTATTCCGTGTAACGCACACCCGCTTTCATCGTTGCGATCAACGCTTGTTGTGCATCATTCATATCTTTAACTAAAGACGTAAACTCATGATTTTCTTTTGCGCTATAAGTACGAGTTATATCAGCAGCATAACCATTATATTCTGCGCCAGCATCAATCAGGAAACTACGATATTCATCTGGTGATTCATGATCTAATTTAGTGTAATGCAACACAGCCGCATGCTCATTTAATGCAACAATATTCCCATAAGGTACATCGGTATCACGATGACCTGTTGCCATTAAATACGCCATATTAATATCAAATTCACTTAATCCCGCTTGGAAAGCTTCGCGTGCAGCAATATGACCATTCACTGCCATTTTCTGAGCTTCACGCATACAGGCTAATTCATAACCTGTCTTATAGGCACGATAGTAATGATAATAATTAAGAAGAGATTGATTATTAATATTATCAATACTCACGCCTAATGATCCAGCTCGTTGCGTATTTGGGCCAATATAAGCAGTATTCTTATTAATATAAGGCGCAAGTTCTTTTTTAATATCATCAACATTTTTTAGATGAATTAATTCAATTTCATGCGTCCAATAGCTACTTGGTAAGGCTTCAACACTATGCCAATAATCAACTGGAGAATAAAACCATAATTTTGGTTTATTAACACCATCAACTAATAACCAGCAATGGGGGACATCCGTCACAGGTACCCATGCCTTAAAATGCGCATTAACTTTAAAAGGGTAATCACTGTCATCAAGAAAAATACGAATAGGCTCACCAGAATGAATTAATACGGAATCAAGATGGTGTCTGGATAAAGCATCACGCGTACGATTTTGTAGAGTTTTGATATGTTCTTGGTACAGAGAGAGCAATTTTTCCATTATTAATGACCTTATCTTATTCATTGTTAATAATTCAGCTTAACACGCCAACTCTTTTAGTGGCTAACACCATAACAAAAATAGATTATTAGCAATTTATTTCACTTTTTTTTACCAAATAAAGCAACATCATAAAATTCAATAAGTTAAGTAATTTCACTGTGATCCTCCTTGCAATTTATTAATCGAATATTTGCATTTATTTAACATTGTATTCACACTCTTATTATCTGGTCATACCAGTCTATACTTTTAGGGAGAATACAAATGCTCTATCAAAGCGAAAATATTCAAGTCAATTGGGTGAAACAAGGTATTGTTGAACTCGTTTTTAACGCCAAAGGCTCTATTAATAAATTAGATACCAAAACAGTTGCGATGCTAAGCGAAGCTTTAACCGTATTAGAAGCAACACAAGATCTAAAAGGTGTTATTTTACGTTCTGAAAAACCTGCCTTTATTGTCGGTGCTGACATCACTGAGTTTCTATCCCTATTTGATGCCCCTGAAGAAGAATTGACTCAGTGGCTACACTTTTCGAATCAAATCTTTAGTCGACTCGAAGATTTACCCGTTCCCACCATCTCTGCTATCAATGGTTATGCGCTTGGTGGAGGATGCGAATGTGTACTTGCGACCGATTTCCGTATTGCATCCCCTGATTTACGTATTGGCCTTCCGGAAACCAAACTTGGGATCATGCCCGGCTTTGGGGGATCGGTACGTCTTCCTCGTTTAATTGGTGTCGATAATGCATTAGAAATTATTACTGCGGGTAAAGATGTTGATGCGCAAACTGCACTTCAAAATGGATTGATCCAAGCTATTGTTCCATTGGAAAACTTAAAAGAAAGTGCACTTTCTCTAATAGAGCAAGCGATTGACGGTAAGATTGATTGGAAGGCCGCACGTTATCCGAAAACAACGCCATTAAGGTTGACAGAACTTGAACATAAGATGTCTTTTGGTGTAGCTAAAGGCATGGTGATGAAAGTAGCTGGCCCTCATTACCCAGCCCCTATTACCGCAGTAAAAACTATCGAAAAAGCAGCCTTCTTAAATAGAGATGAAGCACTCGCTCTTGAAACTGAAAGTTTTGTCAAACTCACGCGCACTGATGTTGCTAAAGCCTTAGTCGGCATTTTTCTCAATGATCAGTATGTCAAAAATATTACGAAAAAACGGCATGCAGAATTACCTAAACAAGCAGCTGTATTAGGTGCGGGTATTATGGGCGGTGGAATTTCCTACCAATCAGCCTTAAAAGGTATTCCGGTTATTATGAAAGATATTAACCAAAAATCCCTTGAACTGGGTATGAATGAAGCGCTAAGCCTATTACAAAAACGCCAAGAGAAAGGTCGCATGACCGCTGTTGATATGGCGAAAACACTCGCCTCTATTCAACCAACACTAAATTATGCCTCTGTCAGCGATGCAGATATTGTGGTTGAAGCCGTTGTTGAAAATCCAAAAGTAAAAGCAACGGTACTTGCAGAAACAGAAGCATTATTAGCAGATAACGCGATCCTTGCTTCTAATACCTCAACAATACCTATCTCATTGCTCGCAAAATCCTTAAAACGCCCAGAAAATTTCTGTGGTATGCATTTCTTTAACCCTGTTCATCGCATGCCTTTAGTGGAAATTATTAAAGGTGAAAAAACCAGTGAACAGACTATTAATCGTGTTGTTAGTTACGCCAGTAAAATGGGCAAAACACCAATTATTGTTAATGATTGCCCCGGCTTTTTCGTAAATCGAGTCCTCTTCCCTTATTTTGCGGGATTCTCTCTCTTGCTAAGAGACGGTGCTGATTTTATTGCTGTTGATAAGGTGATGGAAAAAGTATTTGGATGGCCAATGGGGCCAGCATATCTACTTGATGTTGTAGGCATTGATACTGCCAATCATGCTCAAGCAGTCATGGCCCAAGGCTTCCCTGACAGAATGGGCTCTATTGAACGTGATACTATCGCATTGTTATATGAACAACAGCGATATGGGCAAAAGAATAATCATGGTTTTTATCATTACTCTGTTGATAAACGAGGAAAAAAACAAAAGACGGTTGATGGGCACATTCAAACACTAATCCAACAAAATGCGGGTAAAACACAAGCGTTTAGCGAAGACACGATTATTGCTCGCATGATGATCCCGATGATCAATGAGGTTATTCGTTGTTTAGATGAAGGCATTATTGCTTCACCGGCCGAAGCTGATATCGCACTAGTATATGGCTTAGGTTTCCCTCCTTTCCGTGGTGGTGTATTCCGTTACCTCGATACTATTGGGACAGCGAAATTTGTTGCTGATGCACAGCAATATGCGTCATTAGGGCCACTCTATCAAATCCCTGAAAGTTTAAAACAGAAAGCGCAACTCAACGAAACCTATTATCCAAAACCCGCAAAAGTAGATGTTAACATCAGAGAACTCGCTTAAGGAGAGATGAAATGGAAAAGGTTGTCATAATTGATGGTATTCGTACTCCGATGGGACGCTCTAAAGGTGGTGCTTTTCGCCATGTTAGAGCGGAAAATCTCTCTGCTCACCTGATGCAAGCATTACTAAAACGCAACCCTAATATTAACCCAAATGATATTGGTGATGTGATTTGGGGCTGTGTACAACAAACTTTAGAGCAAGGTTTTAATATTGCTCGTAATGCTGCGTTGCTGGCAGAACTTCCTCATAAAGTGCCAGCTGTCACTGTTAACCGCCTATGTGGTTCATCAATGCAAGCACTACATGATGGTGCTCGCCAAATTATGCTTGGTGATAGCCAAGTGGCATTAATTGGCGGTGTTGAGCATATGGGTCATGTACCGATGACTTATAATGCAGATTTTAATCCATCGCTTAATCTTTCTGTCGCTAAAGCCTCATTTTCCATGGGGTTAACCGCAGAAATGTTGGCTAAATCATTCCAAATTTCACGTGAAGACCAAGATAAATTTGCTTATCGTTCTCACCATTTAGCCGCTCTTGCAACACAGCAAGGCTATTTTGATAATGAGATAGTGGCTATCAATGGCCATGATACAGAGGGTAATTTCATTAATGTCAGAAATGACGAAGTTATTCGTTATAATCCAAGTCTTGATGATTTAGCGCAGCTTAAGCCAGTATTTGATCCCGCAACAGGCTCTGTTACAGCAGGAAATTCATCAGCAGTTTCTGATGGTGCATCAGCGATGTTTATCACCAGTGAACGGTATGCTAAAGCGCACAACTTAAAGCCTCGAGCTATTATTCGTGCTATGGCTGTTACAGGGTGTGATCCCGCTATTATGGGTTATGGTCCTGTTCCTGCCACAGAAATTGCATTGAAGAAAGCTGGATTAACACTCGGTGATATTGATATTTTTGAACTCAATGAAGCTTTTGCAGCACAATCATTAGCCTGTATGAAAAAAATGAATTTGCTAGAAAGTCTAGATGACAAAATTAATTTAAACGGTGGTGCAATCGCCTTAGGACACCCTTTAGGTTGCTCCGGTTCACGTATAACAACCTCATTACTCAATATTATGGAACGTAAAGATGCACAATTTGGCTTAGCGACAATGTGTATTGGATTAGGACAAGGTATTGCAACGATTATAGAACGTGTTTAATGCGATATTCTGTATATCCACGTTCTTATAGTTAGAAAAGTATTCTTTTCGATTGCATGGTTAAAAACCATTTTCCCGCCGTCAGGGGCGGGTTTTTTTATGGCTTTAAAAACAACAATAATGGCAAATAACAAGGCATTGTTGCTTTATCAGATAAATTCAAAAGCATCACTAAATAGACGTGTTTTATCCGCATTACGCTCATTACAAAAACGATCTCTGGCTATTTTGGCCATTTCAAAACGCCCTGCAATGTAAATATCATATTCTGATAAATCACCGAAATCTTCACTTATTGCAGTTAATACAGTCCCTTTTCTGCCTCGCCAAGTCTCATCTGGTTGTTCAACCACAGGAACAATCGTTAAAGAAGGATGCAACTCTGATAATTCTTGTAATTCATTAAGATCATAGAGATGAATGCGCTCTCTTCCCCCCCAATAAATTGTAATAGGTCTCTGTGGATTTTCAGCTAATGCCGCCAATAAAATAGAATGGGTATAAGAGAATCCCGTCCCTCCTGCAATTAATAACAGCGGACGTTGGCTCTCTTTTCTAAACCATGCATTTCCGTGAGGAACATCAATCATGAGTTGTTGTTTCTCTAATATCACATCAAGCACAGCCATTGCATAAAGATTGAGTTCAGACGCACCAATATGAAGTTCAATAAAGTCTTTATTTTCAGGTATAGATGCTATAGAAAAAGGACGTTTATCACGCTCATCCATAACGGCTAAAAGATATTGCCCAGCCTGAAAATCAAATTCACCATCAGGTAATAATCTTACCCGATAAACCGTATCTGTCATCGGCTCAACAAGTGAGACTTTACAATTCAGTATTGCCATGTTGTTCCTCTGTTATTATTTAAGAATATCAAGCTGTTCCCAAATAGTATCGACTCGTTGCTTGACTTCATCAGACATCACAATAGGTCTGCCCCATTCTCTATCTGTCTCACCCGGCCATTTATTGGTTGCATCAAGCCCCATTTTTGACCCTAGTCCAGAAACAGGCGAAGCAAAGTCGAGATAATCAATAGGCGTATTTTCCATCAGAATAGTATCTCTCGCAGGATCCATTCTGGTCGTAATTGCCCAAATCACATCTTTCCAATCTCTTGCATTGACATCATCATCGCAAACAATCACAAATTTAGTGTACATAAATTGTCGCAAATAAGACCAAACCCCCATCATCACGCGTTTAGCATGACCCGCATACTGTTTTTTCATGGTCACAACAGCTAAACGATAAGAACATCCTTCTGGAGGCAAATAAAAATCCACAATTTCAGGAAATTGTTTTTGCAATATCGGAACAAGTACTTCATTAAGTGCAACACCTAATACCGCGGGTTCATCAGGTGGACGTCCGGTATATGTTGAATGATAAATTGCATCTTTACGGCGTGTTAAATGCGTAATAGTAAACACAGGGAAAGAGTCGATTTCATTATAATAACCAGTGTGATCACCATATGGCCCTTCTGGCGCGAGCTCTCCTGGCTCAATATAACCTTCAAGGATAATTTCAGCACTTGCTGGTACTTCGAGATCATTTGAAAGACATTTTACAACTTCTGATTTATTACCACGCAATAAACCCGCGAATGCATATTCAGATAAGGTATCTGGCACAGGTGTTACCGCACCTAAAATAGTGGCAGGATCTGCCCCTAATGCGACGGAAACTGGGAACCGTTCTCCGGGGTGTTTTTGGCACCACTCTTGAAAATCTAAAGCACCACCACGATGCGATAACCAGCGCATAATCACTTTATTTTTACCCAGCACTTGCTGACGATAAATGCCTAGGTTTTGGCGCTCTTTCAATGGACCGCGAGTCACCGTTAATCCCCAAGTAATCAAAGGCGCCGCATCTTCAGGCCAACAATGCATAACAGGGATCTTCGTTAAATCAACGTCATCACCTGTTAAAACCACCTCCTGACAAGGGGCTTTGCTCAAGCGTTTTGTTGGCATATTTAAAACTTGCTTAAATTTAGGTAACTTATCAAAGAGATCACGAAAACCTTTCGGAGGATCAGGCTCTTTTAGAAAAGCTAATAGCTTTCCAACCTCGTGTAGGGCTTTAACATCATCTTGCCCCATTCCCATTGCGACACGCTCTGGTGTACCAAATAAGTTACAAAGCACTGGCATATCAAATCCTTTTGGATTTTCAAACAACAGTGCAGGCCCACCGGCACGTAAAGTTCTGTCCGCTATTTCGGTCATTTCAAGGTAGGGATCTATTTCAACGGTGATACGTTTTAATTCACCTTTTTTTTCTAATAATGAAAGGAAATCTCTTAAATCGCGGTATTTCATCATAATCTTACGAGCCAGTGAGTGAAAGAAAAGAGGGCTAAGCCCTCTTTGAGACGCTATAAGCTAAACGCATAACTCACTAAAATGCAATGCTTTTTATTTGATAGCGTTTACTATACTTATAAACAACGGAATGGAACCCATTCTGAAAGTAATGTAGTATCAAACTGTTCAGGGAATGTTTTTCCATGTTGGAAGATTTTAAAACCTTCATTTTTCGCGCTGTAATAACGTAATTCTTCACCTTGAATATATAAGTAGCTCCCTTCACGAATAGCCACAACAATCTCATCGGGGTTGATTGCACAGAACTCAGCAATACGCTCATCGCGTGTTTCACCCATATGACCACTAATGGATGCATCAATGTAATGTGGGTTAATTTGAACAGGGAACAAGCCGAGTGACGGCATAATTACAGAGGAACGTACTGGCATATCATTAGTTGTTCGAATTGTTGGCGTTGCAACGTTACAGCCAGCACTCCAACCAATATAAGGAATATTACGCTCACGCACTGCACGTTGAATTGGAACAACTAATCCTTTTTCATGCAACATTTGGTTTAATAACCATGTATTACCGCCGCTAACTAAAATACATTCCGCATTATTGATTGCATCAACTTCTGAATCAAAATGTTCAATACATGTAACTTCAATGCCTAACACTTCTGATAAATCACGAGCACGTTGATCATGATCGGAACGAATAACAGCATAGGCAATTAATACTGCAGAACGAATACCTCGTTTTTTGATCATGCTATCGATATTATCTTTTGCATAGCTTAACCAACGTGGATCCCCGGCAATTTTTCCGTTACTTAATAAAAAAACTTCCATGACAGAACCTCTTTATAATTATGAACAAAATTCTAAGATAATCATCTTGAAAGCTTTTTCTTGTTTTTACCATCACTTTTTTGTCAACTTGTTACCTCTATCCGAGATCCAATTGAAAGTAACAAAAACCCCCACTTTTATTGCGTATGAACACAGCTTTTCTCTTTTTTTTCCAGTATAAAATCACGTTAGGCTATTTTTATTTAAACCCAATAGATGACTGTTACCTTAATTATAAATTTGCTATTATCAATTAAATTAAAATTAACTAACTTATTGTCTCTACTATGAAAAACTGGCACTTGCTGTATTGTAAACGGGGGCAAATCCCTCGTGCTATCGAACACTTAGAACGTCAGCAAGTGAGCTGTTTCACACCTATGGTAACAATAGAAAAGGTATTAAGAGGAAAACGTACAACCGTAACAGAACCTCTTTTCCCTAATTACCTTTTTATCGAGTTTGATCCTGAGGTTATTCATACCACCACTATTAATTCAACGCGTGGCGTCAACTCATTTGTACGATTTGGGCAATATCCTGTCACAGTCCCTCAAGATGTGATTGATACATTACAAATACCTCAACTTTCATCGATGACATATAGCGAAGAAAATGTACCTCATAGCGGAGATAGTGTTTTGATTACAGAAGGTATTTTTCAAGGGATACAAGCAATATATCAGGAGCCTGATGGTGAGGCTCGCTCAATTTTGCTTTTAAACATATTAAACAGCGAAGTAAAAAAATCAGTCAGTAATAAAGAATTTAAAAAAGAGCCATTCTAGAAAAAGTTAACCCAGCGATTGCTGGGCTAATATTACATGATTTCAAGAAACTTGTTCCTAAAACTATTTTTGCTGTTCTGTTTCCGCTTCCGCCTCTGCTTCCTCAGCTTCTTCTTCTGGTGTTTTTCTTCGGCCGTTACCCACATAAAAACGCGATAGTATGACACCGATTTCAAATAGCAAGTACATAGGTATCGCTAGTAAGGTTTGAGAGAAAACATCTGGAGGTGTCAATACCATACCTACGACAAAGGCACCCACAAGAATATAAGGACGTTTTTTCTTTAAAGCATCAGGTGTCGTTACACCACTCCAGCACAGTAAAATAATCGCAATAGGTACTTCAAAAGCCGCACCAAACGCCATAAAGAGCGTCATGACAAAACTGAGATATTTACTGATATCTGGAATAAAGTTAACCCCTTCAGGGGTTGTATTAACAAAGAAGCCAAATGCAAGAGGGAACACAACAAAATAAGCAAACGCCATACCAAGATAAAATAATACCGTACTTGAAACAAGCAACGGTAACATTAGGCGACGTTCATGTTTATACAATGCTGGTGCGATAAAAGCCCATACCTGATAAAGAATAACAGGTACAGAAGCAAAAACGGATACCATAATTGTCAATTTAATCGGTGTCAAAAAGGTAGAGGCAACATCTGTCGCACTCATATTTGACCCTTGTGGCAACTTATCAAGTAATGGAGCCGAGACTAATTGATAGATATCGTTAGAAAAATAAACCAGCCCTAAAAAAACCACTAGAACAGAAACTAAGCTATACATCAAACGCTTGCGTAGTTCTATTAAATGGCTGATCAGCGGTTGGGTATCGTTTACTGCCATGTTTTAATGCTCACCATTGACCTGATCAGTTGTTTTTTTCTCTATTGTTACTGTTTTAGTAACAGGAACTTCTGTCTTTGTAACACTTTCTGCCACAACAGGTTTATGGCTGTTAGCATCATCATTAACTTCATCAGCTTCAGCAAGCGCGGCAAGATCAGAAGGTGACGGTTCCGTAGAGTCGGTTTTTACAGACTGCTCTGTTGTTGATTCTGGCGTTGAAGGTGTTTGGTAAGTCTGCTTTAAAGATTGTGCAGCCTCTTTTAACTCATCCATGGACGCTTTTAACTCTGGCGATAGCGTTTGTAAATTTGCTTTCTCTTCAACTTTTTTCAAGCTCTCTTGGAGTTCTTGAAGCTTGAGTTCTTGAGTAAGCTCATTTTGTACATTCGCAGCCAAAGAGCGCAACGCCCTTACCCAGCCAGCAATTGTTTTTACTGCTACGGGCAAACGTTCTGGCCCCAGAAAAACAAGACCAATCACCATGACCAATAGCAGCTGACTAAAACCAATGTCAAACACGGTTTATACCTGCTCTTTGTTTTTGCTCTCAGTTGTAGACTTCTCTTCTGTTGAAGTCTTCTGCGCTAAATTTTTAGTATCAAAATCTGCGTCATTATTTGTTTTTTCAGCATTGTTGGTGTCTTTATCTGCTGCTTCATCACCAATCGCTTTTTTGAAACCTTTTACTGAAGCACCTAAATCTGAGCCCAATGTGCGCAGTTTATTTGTACCAAATAATAAGACAACGATGACAGCGATGATGAGTAATTGCCAAATGCTAATACCGCCCATTTTATGTTCCTCAACTATTTTCGGGGTTATACTTAATAACAGTGCCCATTATATACAACGAATTCAATTTTCGGGAATCCCGAATTCATCTTTTAACTTGCTCAAAAACAAACTTTGATGTGTTTTTATTGTGCATTACCCGATCTAAACCAACCTAAAATCCATGCAAGAAGACCTAAACCGATAAAAACACTGAATAATGTTTTAAAACCAGAAACAAAAAACAGGCTACCGCATAAAAACAGTGTTGTCCCTATACCCAATAAAAATAGAGACTGTCTCTGTTTGACTCTTTGCGAACTTATTTGTTCCGTCAATTTGTCTAGTGTTAACTTCATATTTTTATGTTGTTTCAGACTATCATAAACCAGCTCTGGTATCTCTGGCATTTTTTCAATCCAGTAAGGAGCCTTACTCTTTATGCCATTCATTAACGCTGTAATACCAATTTGACTATGCAACCAATCTTCTAAGAAAGGTTTTGCTGTTTTCCATAAATCCAATTGCGGATACAGTTGTCGCCCAAGCCCTTCAACATAAAGTAAGGTTTTTTGAAGCAAAACTAATTGTGGTTGCACTTCCATATTAAAACGACGTGCGGTATTGAACAGATTAAGCAGTACATGACCAAATGAGATCTCAGAAAGTGGCTTTTCAAAAATCGGCTCGCATACAGTGCGAATAGCAAATTCAAAATCTTCAACATTAGTATCTGCCGGCACCCAGCCAGAATCGACATGCAATTCAGCTACTTTTCGGTAATCACGATTAAAGAAAGCCAAAAAATTCTCTGCTAAATAGCGTTTATCTTCTTTATTTAATGAACCGACGATGCCACAATCAATACCAATATAGTAAGGATTTTCAGGGTGATCATAGCTAATAAACACATTGCCAGGATGCATATCCGCATGGAAAAAACTGTCTCTAAACACTTGAGTAAAAAAGACTTTCACTCCGCGCTCAGCTAGCAACTTCATATTGGTATTTTGTGCATTTAATGCTTCAATATCTGAAACAGGAATACCATAAATACGCTCCATCACCATCACATTTTCATGGCAATAATCTGAATACACTTCAGGGATATACAGCATAGAGCTATTTTCAAAATTACGACGTAGTTGAATAGCGTTGGCCGCTTCACGCAGTAAATTTAGCTCATCCAGCAGTGTTTTTTCGTATTCTCGGATCACTTCTTTTGGTCGTAAACGACGGCCATCAGGTAAAAAAGGTAATAAATTTGCCAAGCGGTACATCAAACGGATATCTGCTTTGATCACCGGCTGAATATCGGGGCGAATAACTTTCAGTACAACTTCTTTGCCGTTTTCTTTTAATTTCGCGGTATGAACCTGAGCAATAGACGCTGAAGCCAGTGGCGTTTCATCAAAATCATCAAACCATTGGTCGATGGGACCACCGAATGAATTTTCGATATATTGTCTTGCTTTTTTACCATCAAAAGGAGCAACTTTATCTTGCAATAGTGCAAGTTGATCAGCAATTTGAGGAGGAAAAAGGTCACGTCGAGTTGATAACATTTGGCCTAATTTAATCCATACTGGCCCTAATGTTTGCAATGCGAGTCGTAAGCGTTCACCTAATGGTTTTTCTGGATGTTTATTTTTGATCCAAAAGAGTGCTCGGCATCCTAATCTTGCGGGTAAAGTAATTCGATGTTTAGGAATTAATTCATCAAGCCCATAAGATAAAAATACCTGAATAATATGATAGAGGCGCTTTAACTCACTAAGGAGCATTATTTTTTCTCCAATGTGCCTAACCGTTTTTCCAGCTCGGCTGTTTGCTGTACAAGCTGTTCTATTTCATCATAAAAATGGACTGTTTCTAGTGTGCTAGGTGCAGTTTTCCACTCTTCAATTAACGCATCACGTAAATAACCTTTTTGCTGACTCAAAAGTGAAGAAAATAACTGAACACCCTTTCCTGCAACAACAGTCAAACTTTGCGCTGCTAGATCGCCAATATAAGGCGCCAAATATTGCGCGGGCTCCCACTGCGCCATATCAAGCAATGCAGACCAGTTTTGTACAACCTGCATATCACCATCAATAGTGATATCACCACGATTGATCAGTGCTGACATTTTCTGGCGATCACGAAGCTTAATTAGAGTACGTAATTTTGTTTTTATCAAACAATCAGTTTCGTCATCCCACTGGCTTAATACATCAACTTGTTGCTCGCTAAAGACTAAGTAGATGGAACGAGGAAACTCATTGATAGAAAGCGCCAACACTTTGCCCGCAAGACGATTGCGGGCAGGTTTAAGCACATTTTCCTGATATAAAACGTGATTAAGTGCAGTTTCCATTGATGCTGTTAACAGCGGATACAGCACTTGAGAAGCAATATCATGAGAAAAAGTGGCTTTTTCCATCTCAGAATTTAAATCCTTTATGTAGGGCAACTATACCGCCAGTCATATTGGTATAGGTTACTTGGTCAAATCCGGCTTCTTCCATCATACCTTTTAAGGTTTCTTGGTCTGGATGCATACGAATTGACTCCGTTAAATAACGGTAACTTTCAGCATCATTCACAATGACTTGACCAATTTTGGGTAAGATATGGAAAGAATAAGCATCATAAATCTTGCTTAAAGGCTCCAAAACAGGTTTAGAGAATTCAAGCACCAATAGACGTCCACCTGGCTTTAATACACGAAACATTGAACGTAAAGCTTTTGCTTTATCGGTCACATTACGTAAACCAAAGGAGATAGTAATGCAATCAAAATGGTTGTCAGGGAAAGGTAACTCTTCAGCATTCGCCTGTACATAGTTAACATTACCCACAATACCGTGATCACGTAGCTTTTCACGTCCCATTTTCAGCATTGAATCATTGATATCGGCTAAAACAACTTCCCCATTCTCGCCCACTAAACGAGAAAATTTAGCTGTTAAATCTCCAGTGCCTCCTGCAAGATCAAGAACACGTTGGTTACGTCTTACACCACTAGCTTCAATGGTATAACGTTTCCAGATACGATGAACGCCGAAAGACATCAAGTCATTCATTAAATCATATTTAGACGCGACAGAGTGAAAAACCCTTGCAACCATGGTTTGTTTATCATCTTTGTCAACGGTTTGGAAACCAAAATCTGTTGTTTCCTTAGTTTGTTGAGTCATATTATTTGCCCGCTAATTAATCAAAATTTAGTAAATTCAGTACTGGTCTTATTTAAGAAATCTTTATCTCTTTATTTTTCCAATCAATCAGATGCTGATTTTTCAATGAGATCATTATCAATCGTTTTTTTTATCTCAACCCCTAAGGATTTAAAGCCTTCCGCTTGACTGATAAGATTTCCGCGACCTTCAGACAGTTTTTTCATCGCCAATAGATAGCCAGACTGCGCTTTTTGAATACTGTTTCCTAGCCCTTGCATATCATCAACGAAAAGTCTTAATTTGTCATACATTTTAGCCGCTCTGTCTGCAATTTCTTGCGCATTTTGGCTTTGGTATTCATATCGCCACAATGCGGCTATTGTACGCAAAGCAACGAGTAAAGTAGATGGCCCAACTAACATTATATTGTTTTTTAATGCTTCTTCTAACAAGTCAGGAGAATGACCAATAGCAACAAGATAAGCCGGCTCTATAGGGATAAACATTAAAACATAATCTAAAGACGTGACACCCGGTAGCTTATGATAATCTTTTACACTCAATCCTTTAATATGCGTTCTAATTGAGTTCACATGAGCATAAAGCGCTTGCTTACGTTCGTTTTCATCATGACTACTAAAATACTTTTCATATGCCACTAGCGACATTTTAGCGTCGATAATAACATCCCTACCATGAGGGAGATGCACTATGACATCAGGTTGATAACGACCACCATTTTCATGGCGAATGTTTACCTGGGTTTCAAATTCATGACCTTCACGTAATCCTGAAGATTCTAATATACGCGCTAATACTGTTTCACCCCAGTTACCTTGGACTTTATTGTCCCCTTTTAAGGCATTTGTTAAGTTAACTGCTTCTTGCGCCATTTTTACATTTAATTGTTGAAGCTGACGGATCTCATGAACTAAGGTATGTCTCTCACGGGCTTCTTGCCCAAACCCCTCTTGAACCTGGCGTCGAAAACTTTCCAATTGTTCACGAAAAGGTGACAGTAAATGCGTTAACCCTTGCCGATTTAACTCTTCTGCTTTACGCCCACTTTGTTCAAAAATACGATGAGCTAAGTTCTCAAACTGCGTTGCAAGCCGTTGCTCACTATTAATTAATAACCGTTGTTTTTCTTCTGCAGATATTCGGCTTTCTTCCCAACGCGTTGTCACTTCTCTTAATTCAGCTTCTTGTGAAGTAATAATTTCTCGCTGAGCACGTAACTCTTGTTCAAGTTGCTCTATATGCTTTTGTAAAGAAGGGATAATCACCGTTTTTTCTTGGGCGACAGCAAGCTGTGTGTGATTTTCACGTAGCATGGCTTCTTTATCGGATAAACGTTGTTGAATAGACCACCAAACTAGCCCTCCCCCAACAAGCACACCGCCTAATAAGCCAATGATCCCATATAACAACTGAATATCCACTAAAGTGACCTTTTTAATTTCCAGCGGGCTACGTTAAAACGCATAGGTAATATTGTCTAGCAACAATTTACCTCATGACTTGATTTGCGATAAAGGACGCAATTATCCGATCCATTTCGCAAGCCATTGCAAACCAAAAGCACCGGGCGCTAAAATCCCAAATGCCCAAATCATGGCTGATGTTAAATTCGCAATTTGAAAATAACGTTGTGGCATAGCACAGATACCTGCAACTAATGGTACGATTGCACGAAAAGGTCCAAAAAATCGCCCAATAAATACGCCCCAAATTCCCCAACGATTAAAGAATTGATGACCTCTAACAAGCGTTTGTGGTGAGCGCGAAATCGGCCATAAGTTTCTCACGCCATCTTTGTAATGAAATCCGACCCAGTAGGATACCCAATCACCAAAGAACGCACCTAACGCCGCAGCAAGCCAAATAGGCCAGAAAAATAAACCGCTTTCACCTATCAAGGCCCCTAATCCCAATAAAATAACAGTTGCCGGGATCAACAAAGAGATAAAAGCGAGTGATTCACCAAAAGCAAGAAAGAACACGATCGGGATAGCCCAGATTTCATGCTGTTTTACAAAGAGCGTGATGGTATGAATAATGTCTTGTACTGTCAAAATAGAGACCTTAGATTCGATTAACTTAAGTAAAATAAAACGTTCTTATTAACCGAATATAAATCACTTCATTATTCAAGAAAATAACTTTGTAAAGCATCTCGGCTAGATGCATCTAGACCAATATCTTTCTCTAGCCAAATATCCACATTACCGTAATTCTCATTAATACTAGCTAATGCCGTTTGCAGGAACTCTTCTTGTACTGAATACACATAAGCAAATTTGTCTACAATATTATCACTCATTGTTTTGGCATGTTCTTCTAAAAGATAAGCACGATAAGGCGCTAATGTTTCATTAGTAAGTAGGTAATCTTCCATCACCATATCTAAAGATGCACCTAATGCAAATAATACTAAAGCAGAACCAACACCAGTTCTGTCTTTACCTACTGCGCAGTGTTGTACTATTCCCCCTTTTTCAGGTTGCTTTAGTAATGTTGCCAATTGTTTATAAGCGGGGTTATTGATAGGCAATAACTTATATAACTGAAACATAAATGCTTTAGCATCAAATTGTTCTAGTATTTCAGGTGTCAGCTTTTCAAGATTAGCGGAAACCTCTTTTGATAATGGATTTGCAGGAGCGTGATAATATTGTGCACCTTCCCAAACTCTGTCTGGTTTATCAACGATTTCGCCACTATCGCGATAATCAATGATTTGAAAAAGATGTCTATCGATGAGAAGAGACTGATCCGTATGGGTTAGCCTATCCAGTGAGCCAGAACGAAAAAGCCTGCCGGGTTTAATAACACCACCGTTACTCAGTTTTTTCCCACCTAAATCACGAAAATTAATCCCGCCGACTAAAGGCAACACCGAAGGATGTGTTTGTAAGATATCAGTCATAACGCCTCTTCTCATTATTATGTTATTCAGTTCTTAAAGAACCTTAACAGAAATCATCTTCTGTTGTCATGTCATATTAACGTGATGAATTACCATACAAAAAAAGCCCTTAATACTTTTGTATTAAGGGCTTTTGTTTTCAATTGAAAACACTTATTTCATTAAAATTCGAGCAGCTTCAATAACGATACCAAGTGCATTGTTTTCTGTTTTCTTCAGTAATTCTGCATCTGGAATTTCTTGCTGAGTACGATTTACGATAACACCCGCAACCATACCTGCACGTAAACCTTGGCTTGCACACATTGTTAGTAATGTTGCAGATTCCATTTCATAGTTCATTACGCCCATTTCTTGCCACTCTTTCATCGAGCCTTTGAAACGGCGAACAACACGACCAGTATATGTATCGTAACGTTCTTGTCCTGGATAGAAGGTATCAGAAGACGCTGTTACACCTACGTGTACAGTTGAGCCATTGTCTTTAGCAGCTTTGTACAGTGCATTCATACATTCAAAGTCAGAAACAGCAGGGAATTCCATTGGTGCAAAGTGTAAACTTGCCCCATCTAAACGAACTGCTGCCGTAGTCACAAGGATATCACCTACATTGATATGTTCTTGAATTGCGCCTGTTGTACCGATACGTAAAAAAGTACGAATACCTAATTGCGCTAATTCTTCAACTGCAATAGAAGTCGATGGGCCACCAATACCTGTTGAGCAAACAATAACCGCTTTGCCATCAATTTCACCACGCCATGACGTGTATTCACGTAAAGAAGCCAGATGAACTGGGTTATCCATTAATTTTGCAATTTTTTCAACACGCTTAGGATCACCTGGAACAATTGCTAAAGTGGCACCCTGTAGGTCATTTTTGGTTAAACCTAAGTGAAATACATCAGACATATCGGACTCCTCAATGGGAAAAAACCAATGATCATTAAATTAAGACTTACTTTATCAGCTTTGCAAAGCTTTTTAGTGACCAATATCACCTACAGCAAGCTAAACAAAGTAACAATTTCATAAAATTGTGATTATTATCACGAAAAATGATATTCGAAATCCATTTTCAGCAAATACATTATCAATATTTGCTTACTTCAATCATTCACTAAAATAAATATTTCACTTATTGAGTATAGACGAGGCAAATACCTCGATGCACAGATCCTCTAAATAATTCAAGTTGCAACTGAGCGACAAATGAACGAATCGCTAGGAGCATACAATAGTACGTGACTAGTGCAAGTGAGTGTAGTCAATAACGCTACGGCTTGATGTATGATAAGTATAACGCGTACACTACCCGCCCTTAAAATATAAACACCTAATGTGACAAACATATCGTCACTGGAGTAAACATGAGCTTATTTAACCAAATTGCGAGCCTACTAGGTGGCGAAAAAATCAATCAATATAAAACTGTCCTTGAGTGGATTGGATCTCAAGGTGGTATTGAAGGCTTAGTAAAGCAATTTGATACAGCGGGTTTAAGTGAGCTTATTCAATCTTGGATAAGTACCAATACAAATTTACCTATCAGTGCTGAACAAATCGTAGCGGTTTTTTCATCCCCAGTGATTAATGAACTTGCTACAAAAATTAACTTAAGTGCAAGTGAAGCCTCTGAAATGGCAACTCAATATTTACCTAAATTAATTGATAAAGTCACACCGGATGGAGTAGTACCTAAAGATTTAGATTTAGTCAGTGCAGGAATGGATATTTTAAAAGCGAAGATTTTTGGTAGTTAAATAGCCCTTTTTTAATACGTTTTCTCTTATGAGATGTAAGAGAAAACGTGTCATGTTCTTAATAATCAAAATTGATTACAACAAACCTTCTTTAATTAATGCTTCATGAAAATGTTGCTTCTCTTCAGGCGTTGCCTGAATTCGCGCTAAAGGTACGTCCAAAGCATAAGGGATATTCTGTTGCGGCGCGTAAACCGCTAATACATACGTATTTCCATTTTGCTCAATAACAATAGGCGGTGTTTTCTTATTTCCTGAGTAAGCAATGCGAATCTCTTTACCTTCCAAATTAATATAATAAGTCGCAATAAATTGCTTATTACTCACCACCATTTTGGCTGGGATCGCTATTAATTTTAGAGGCTGAGTGCCTACCGATAATAATGCTTTTCTTACTTTGCTCATCAATATTTGACGATAAATAAAAAAGATCACACTAAAACCAAATAACCCAATAAAAATAACCGTACTAATTAAGCGAAGCCAAATATTATCTATTGCAACATCAACAGTCATTTTGCTGAGATCATTTGCATCAGCAACCGGTTCAACAAGCACATCCTTTGAGCCTAAGTCTAAAAAGGTAAAATTACGTGAAACTTCATTGCCGTTATAATGCAAATCAACACTACAGTTAGTTAAAACGAAGAGTTGAGATCGACAAGAGCCTTCAACAGTAGCATCAACAGGAACTGCATTCTCACTGATTTTATAATCATAAAGAATATTAGGAATTTGATAAGCACTAAATACGGTCAATACTAACATTACAATAACTAAGAATAAGGTGCGAAATAGTCCACCATCTCCTCTTAGTGGAACCAATTTTAAAGGTCGAGTTGGAAAAGCATCTAATACTTTATCCGAGAGTGTAATGCTATTTTGCACAATCATTATATCCATAAAATTAGAGAGTTTTCGCAGTATAGCAATTCTTAAGAATATCAATAATAAGATTTGCTCTGAGTTTTTATTAACACGCTAATTTTATATAAGCCTGCCCTTTTGAATAAATGACTTTTTATTAAAGTTATCTTTCAAAAAAAGCAGGCTAATAAGCTATTAACTATTTTATTATACGTTCTGACGTAAATATTTAGCCGCTTCAACCATGTTCGCTAATGCTGCTCGTGTTTCGGCCCAGCCTCGTGTTTTTAATCCACAATCTGGGTTCACCCATAAACGCTCTGCTGGAATACGCGATTGTGCTTTTCTTAATAATCCCACAATCCATTCCACATTTGGCACGTTAGGTGAGTGAATATCATAAACACCTGGTCCAATTTCATTTGGGTAATCAAAGTGTTCAAAGGCTTCTAAAAGCTCCATATCTGAACGTGATGTTTCGATAGTAATCACATCCGCATCCAGTGCAGCAATAGAATCCATGATGTCGTTAAATTCGCAATAACACATATGCGTGTGAATTTGTGTTTCATCATCAGCAACAGCAGCACTTAATTTAAAGGCATCAACTGCCCAATCAAGATAAGTTTGCCACTCATTACGACGCAGTGGTAATCCTTCACGTAAGGCTGGCTCATCAATTTGAATAATACCAATACCCGCTTTTTGTAAATCATCTACTTCATCACGCAGTGCTAACGCGATTTGTTTTGCGATGGTTTCACGAGTAACATCTTCTCGAGGGAACGACCAACATAATATTGTCACTGGCCCTGTTAACATGCCTTTGACTGGCTTTTCAGTTAATGATTGTGCGTAAGTTGCCCAATCCACGGTAATGGCTTCAGGGCGACTAATATCACCAATAATCACGGGCGGTTTTACACAACGTGAACCATAACTTTGTACCCAACCATTTTGTGTAAAGACATAACCATCAAAATGCTCACCAAAATATTCCACCATGTCATTACGTTCAGCTTCACCATGAACCAATACATCAAGACCAAGTTTTTCTTGTTCTGAGATAGCTTGCTTAATATGTTCACTGATATTTGTGCGATAAGCTACCGTATCGATACGCCCTTTCTTAAAATCTAAACGAACAGTACGAATTTCTGTTGTTTGTGGGAATGAGCCAATCGTGGTAGTTGGCCATAATGGCAGATTAAATCGAGCTCGTTGTACTTTTGCGCGTTGGGTATAAGGTGAATTTCTTTCACTGTCTTGCGCTTTAATCGCCTCTAAACGAGCCGCCACTTTGGCATTATGCACGCGTGTAGAATGCTGACGTTGGCGAATTGGAGCACTGTATTGTGCTAATTGATCATCATACTCGCCTTCGGATGCATTTAGTGCCTTAGTCAACAAAGCCACTTCTTCACATTTCTGAACCGCAAAAGCAAACCAGCTTTTGACTTCATCATCAAGTTTCGTCTCTGCATTTAAATCAATAGGACTATGCAGTAATGAACATGAAGTGCCGATCCATAATGGGCGTTTACCTTTTAGCGCGACGACTTGTTGGTAACGTGTACTCAAATCAGCTTTCCAAACATTACGACCATTAATGACACCTAATGACAGCACCCACTCTTTGGGTAATGTTTGATGTAAATATTGCAAATCATCTTGGCCTGCTGAAATATCAACATGAAGCCCATTAACAGGTAAGTCCTTAATAATATCAAGATGATGAGAAATACCATCAAAATAAGTCGTCAGCAATAATTTAACTTGCCCCGTTAATGCTTGATAGGCGGTTTGGTATGCGTTTTGCCATTCAATTGGTAAATCCAATACCAATACAGGCTCATCAATTTGTACCCATTCAATGCCTTTCTCTTTTAATGCAGTAAGAACTTGTTGATAGATAGGTAAAATCTCTTTTAAAAGCGTTAATCTATCAAATTCAGGCCCTTTCACTTTACCTAACCAAAGATACGTCACAGGCCCCAGTAAAACCGGTTTTATTTTATGACCTAACGCTAATGCTTCATCCACTTCTTCTAGCAGCTCTTTCCATGCAAAGGTAAATGATTGACCCTGTTGGAACTCAGGCACGATATAGTGATAGTTGGTATTAAACCATTTCGTCATTTCAGATGCAGCAACAGGCTTACCCGTTGGAGCTCTACCACGTGCAACTCTAAATAATGTATCAAGATCTAATGAGCCATCTTCATTACGGTGACGAGGTGGCACGTTGCCTAACAATAAACTTGTACCTAATACTTGGTCATACCAAGCAAAATCACCAACAGGTAATAATTCAACTCCTGCATCTGCTTGTTGTTGCCAATGGCGAGCTCGAAGTTCTTTACCTACAGCAATCAATTCTTCCTGTGAAATTTTACCTGCCCAATAATTTTCTTGCGCCTTTTTTAGCTCTCTGTCTAAGCCAATACGAGGGAAACCCAGTGTGTGATTGCGAATTGTCATAATTAAAATCCTGTTTTTAGCCGTCTAGATGTTTACACATCCATAATCTACAGGTAGTGTATAAATCACAAGCGCAAATTTTTCATCAACAACCTGAAGGTTTCTCATGATAGAAATAAAACATTTAAAAACAATCTTGGCATTAAAGAACACCGGCTCTCTAGCCAATGCCGCAAATCAACTACATCAAACGCAATCGGCTCTTTCACACCAATTTAGTGAATTAGAACATCGCCTTGGTTATCGAATTTTTGTACGTAAAAGTCAGCCACTGCGCTTTACTTCACAAGGAGAGGTACTCGTTAAATTAGCAGAAGAAGTGTTACCTATCGTTCGTCGAGCAATTGAAGCATGTAATGAACCCGGTAGTGTAAATTTGAATATTGCGATTGAATGCCATAGTTGTATCCAATGGTTAACTCCAGCACTACAGCAATATCGCCAAACATGGCCTGAAGTAACGGTCGATTTTCATTCGGGTGTCACGTTTGATCCACAACCTGCATTATTACAGCGAGAATTAGATGTCGTGCTAACATCCGATATCTTAGATGACTCTCGTTTACACTATACTCCGCTGTTTGACTATGAAGTTAAACTGGTTTTGTCGCCTGATCACCCTCTCGCGAATCGATTACATATTCAGCCACAAGATTTAATTGCAGAAACCTTATTTATTTATCCCGTGCAAAGAGAGCGTTTTGATGTATGGCGTCATTTTTTACAACCCGCAGGAATAACACCACAATTTAAACATGTCGATAATACATTGTTGTTAATTCAAATGGTTGCAGCTGGTATGGGGATCGCAGCGCTACCTCATTGGGCGGTTGAAAATTTTGAAAAACAAGGATTAGTAGTAACAAAAACATTAGGTGAGGGATTATGGAGCCGGTTATATGCCGCTAACCGCAGTGGAGAGCAACATCAACCGGCAATTCGTGAATTTATTCGTTTGTCAGGTCAGCACGCCGTTAACAATCTTCCTTTTGTAAAACAGGTCGGCGTATCCAACGTCGATGGATCCACAGTGATGCAACAATCAGGCTCGCGCCTATGATGAAACTTGGCCAATTTGGATGTTGTTGCCAAATAGAGAAATTGACTAATAACCCAGCTGGAACCATCATGTTATTCATAATAGCTAAGGTTCCAGCATCGACTTGTGTAGCACCATAGTTCCACATGAAATAGCCTATTCCAGAAGCGCCGATCCCTAACCAGAGTAAAACCCCCCACTGTAGTGATGTTGTCGGCATTTTCTGCCAATCAGCAAAACACAACGCACCAATCAGTGAAACCACTACTGCACCAAGATAAAACCAAGAAAAGGCATAATGTTGTGGGATAGGATGAACTTCCATTAATCGCTTATAACCCACCTGACCAATAGCAAAGAAAATATTAGCAAGTTGCACTAATAACAGACCATACCAAAAATCATCACTTAAATGGTCATAACGAATAATAGCGGCTCCTAGCACTGCTAATAATGAGCTAAAGACATAGCCCCAACGTAATCTTTGACGTTCTAATAAATCATAAATTAACGTGACATAAAGCGGAGTTAATACTGTAAACAATAAAAATTCTGCAACGGTTAAATAGTTATAAGCATGGAAGACAAACAGATACATAATACCAAGTTGGCAAGCCCCCACACTCATATAGAGTAAAATTACCTTAAAGCGAATTCCCTTCCAACGTAAGAAAGGTAAAAAAACCAAAGCTGCTAAAGAAACACGGATCAAAACAGAAAGCCAACTATCAACCTGACCCGCTAGGTACTCGCCGATCAAGCTAAAAGAGGCTGCCCATAATAGTGTTGTAATAATGAGCAACCACATAATTAACTATCTTTCTCCACTAATAGCGCTTCCATTAAATCCAACTCATGTAGCAATAATTGAAGTGTTTCATTACTAATTTTTCGCGTTGCTCTTAAATGATAAAGCTCACCGCGTTCAGCACGTAATGCGGTTAGGCGAAAACGTCTTTCGAGATCTTCTTCTAACATGTTATGAACCATTTCATCTTGATCCGCGGTTCTACGTCTTAGATAACCCGTTACACGCGAAGCAACTTCATTAATTTCTTCAGCATCTAACTGTTCTTCTGTACTTGCTGCTAAACGCTCTTCCATTTTGTTAAGACTAACAATCGCCACTTCTGCCATCACTTTTCTTGCATAGCGAACTTCATTTTTATCAGCTTCTTTGTCGGTTGTTTTCACACCTTTCAATAGGAAAGGAAGTGAGATAATACCCACTAAAATCGACAGTAAAATAACACCAGCAGCAATAAAGATAATTTGATAACGCCCAGGGAAAGTGCTGCCATCCGTTAAAAAGAGTGGAATAGAAAGCGCACCAGCAAGTGTAATAGCCCCACGCACACCCGCAAATGACGAAAGCCACAGTTCACGTGTCGTATAATTGGCGAAATCAAGTGGGTGCTTTTTCATAAAAATACGGCTCATTTTTTTCATCAGCCATAACCATGTAAAGCGTAAGATAAGCAGTGCAAAATAGATAACAAATACGGCAGCAAACAACATCCACACTTCAACTTCCGGATCAAGATCAGCTTGAATAACAGAGCTTGTCCAAATAATCGGAAGTTGTAAACCCAGCATGATAAAGACAAGGCCGTTAAAGACAAATTCAAGCATTGACCACACGCTGTCAGCACGCAAACGCATTGCAAGTGGCGCATTACGGATAACGCCTGATTTACTAATAGTCATACCCGCAGCAACTGCAGCTAAAATACCTGAAAAACCAATATGTTCTGCGATAAGATAAGAGGCAAAAGGTAGCAGTAACATAAAGACAATTTGTGTTGCAGGATCGTCTCCACTCCAGCGACTCATTAATCGTAAAGATTTACTGTAAAGCAAAGTGACACCGATACCTGCCAGTAACCCCCCTACAGCGACTTTAAAGAATTCTAGCGTCGCGCCTCCAACGGTAAACACCATTGTTCCCATTGCTACAGCAACAGCAAACTTCAAAGCAACCAGGCCTGAAGCATCATTCATTAATGCTTCACCTTCTAAAATACCCATAATGCGTTTAGGTATTCGCCCTTTACCGACAATAGAAGAAAGTGCGACGGCATCGGTTGGTGAAAGTACAGCCGCTAATGCAAACGCAGAAATCAGTGGAATACTCGGCATCATCCAATAAATCAAGTAACCGATACCAACAACAGTCACCATCACTAAAACAAGCACAAGAATAAAAATCTCACGCCCATTTTGGATAAATTCTCGTGTAGGTGTTTTCCAACCATCAACAAACAGCAAAGGAGGGATTAGTAAAACGAGGAAGAGTTCAGGATCAAAAGTGACATGTAAACCAAATTGAGGCCATGCCAATAAAGCCCCTATCACAATCTGTATTAATGGTAACGGAACACGAAAGGGAATTAGTTTAGTAATAACCCCTGAAACTGAAACCACCAGTATTAAAATCAAAATAGTAAAGAATATTTCCATGTTACCCTTACATGCCTATTTTTATCCCAAAATCTGTTATCTTTTCCTTAAAAAAGAAAACCCTACTGAATGATAAAAAAACACACCCTGCAAAAATTTATGCGCCATGTCTTTCTTTACCTTTTCTTATTTTAAACAGATCCCACGCTGACTCATGTGTGATTATTGAAAATTAAGATTAATCGTATCTAACACGACAAATTGCGTTCTTTTCATTACTCTTTATTTATTAACGGCATTAAACGTCAAAAGCATACGTTTTTATTTCTCTTTTTCAGTCTAAGCAATGTAATTGCCCGTATAAAAACGTAAAGCGCTAAGCAATTAAATAAAAAGTGGCAAGTAAATGATGATAACGATTAATTTTAAGCGTCACCACATAGTGCTGATGATTATTCAATAGCTCTTAGCATTGACATCATAACAACATCACAATATTTTCCATCTCTAAATGCCGCTTTACGACGTACACCTTCAACTTCAAAGCCTAATTTTTTATATAAATGTAAGCCTCTTTCATTATCTGAATACACTTCTAATTCTAACCGAGTTGCTGCTAACCAATTGAACGCATAATCAATCGCTGTATTAATAAGTAACTTCCCTACACCTTTACCTGAGTACTCTGCTCCGACACCAATACCAAAACTAACAATATGGCGACGACGAGGATGAGTATCGATAATCAGCGCTAAATGCCCTGCAATTTGCTCATCAACAGTTGCGACAAAATTAGGGATATTTTGTTCTGCAAATTCAAGTAATCTTTTTTTCCACATTGTCACTGAAGGGTAAGGAAATTGGCAAGTACAAATATATAAATCAGGATGAGTATATAACTGTTGAATTGCGATTGCGTCATCTGGTTCGCTATGGCGTATTTTTATTTCTTGCATATATTCTACCAACTATTTAACAAATAGGCTTAATTTCGACAATAGCGAATAAAATTAGATAAATAAATAGCAAAAAGGCGGAATACAAATATATTCCGCCTTTTGTCTTTAAAGCCGATGATTCGAATTAAATTGCCCACTCTCCCGCATAAAATGCCACTAGAGCAATAGTAATTAATACGGTACCAACATTAAGTTTACGCCACTCGCCTGCAAATACTCGACCAATCACTAAACAGCCAAAACCGAGCATAATGCCAGTAACAATGTTACAAGTTAAAACAATAAAGACGGCGCACACCATACCTGACATGGCATCAACAAAATCGCCAAAATCTAACTTAGTGACATTACCTAGCATCAATAAACCCACATACATTAATGCCGGTGCGGTCGCATAAGCGGGCACTAAATAAGAAAGAGGTGATAAGAAAAGGATCAGTAAGAATAAAATACCCACGACAGTCGCAGTTAATCCTGTTTTACCCCCTGCGGCAGTTCCTGCTGCAGACTCAACATAAACCGCAGCAGGTGCAGCACCTATCACACCGGCAAAAATACTACTAACAGAATCCGAGGTAAGTGCTTTTCCGCCATTGATAATTTGTCCGCGTTTGTCTAATAAATTTGCTTGGCCAGCAACGGCACGGATAGTCCCAGTTGCATCAAAAATTGCAGTCATCACTAACGCAAGAACACTCGGTAAAACCAAAGGTTGTAATGCCCCTTTAATATCCATAGCAAACAATAAAGAGAGTCCCTCTTCACCTAATTGAGGCATTTTAAAAATGCCTTGGTATTTTACATTAGGATCAAAAATCAGCCCGATAATAGAAATAGCTACAATCACTAATAGTACGCCACCGGGTACTTTACGTTTTTCTAATCCGAAAATAGCGGCTAATCCTGCAAGTGACATAAGAACAGAAAATGATGTAAATTTTCCCATTGCAACAGGTAAACCATCAAATGGGTTTTTCACAACTAATCCAACACTGTTTGCTGCGATTAAAAGTAAAAACAGTCCTATCCCTATTCCCGCACCATGCGCAATACCTATGGGAATGTTTTTTAAGATCCAAGTACGAATGCCAGTTAATGAGAATGCGGTAAATAAACACCCCATTAAAAATACAGCACCTAATGCAACAGGCACAGAGATATTTTGCCCCAAGACCAAGCTAAAAGCCGTAAACGCGGTTAATGAGATGGCACAACCAATTGCCATAGGAAGGTTTGCCCACAATCCCATAAGAAGGGAACCTAAGCCCGCAACTAAACAGGTTGCGATAAAGACCGCAGTATGTGGAAAACCCGCTTGCCCCAACATGCTAGGAACAACAATCACGGAATACACCATAGCAAGAAATGTCGTCAAGCCGGCGATCATCTCTTTACGAACCGTGGTGCCACGTGCTGTAAGTTTAAAATAGCTGTCTAATTTACCTGTGGTTGCTGATTGATTAGCAGACATTACATTCCTCTGACATAAAAACGATTCACTCCCCCAAAACGAAAACGATTACGTATCAATTAAAATAACCTCTTATAGATAAAAATCTTAAGAGGGAGTCAAAAGCAAACGTTTGTTTTTTTGTGTGGGTTGAGTGAGAGAATTTGACGCAAACGATTATCTGGTGCTTTTAGGGTAAGAATCAAGTGAAAAAATACATTTTTAATAAAAATGTCATAAAAAGACAATTTAAAGTCATAAAAAAGAAAAAGAGGAAAGCAGTTGCCTACTTTCCTCATCATTCTACTTTTGTACAATCATCCAATATCATTCTTATCTCACAGTAGAAAATTCACTTAATTAATTGTTTTTATTTAATTTATATTAAACAACATGATAATTAGGTACATTTATCTATTATTAGTAATTTTAATAAGTTGTTTAGGTAAATAATACCCCCCGTTCCCAATGTGTGGCGATGAATAGTTTGCAGTATTCGTTATTTTTATCTGAAGATAGTGTCATCTTCTACTTTTAACGTTAGATGAATAAACACCATTTTAGCAAACAATTTTTCATTCAAGATAAGTATTTCTGGATTATTCTTAATAAATTTTAAAATAAGTAAAATCACGAAATGTAATTATAATTATTAAAATAAAACAATAAGATACTTTTGAACATTTAGAAACAAGGAGAGGATAGATCCCTCTATCGCATTCTTATCACCCTAAATGAAATACAATAGAGGAAGAATGATATTAAGATGAGCTATTATTGAATGCTTCCACCCCCACGTTCCAACGTTCCATGGTGGATATTAAGAATAAAACAGTCATAGCAACCAATAAGAATGGTAATGAAGATGAAGAAATTTCTGACATCGCTCCCGCTAATAAAGGCCCAGCCAAATTGCCTATTCCCCATAACATCGCCGCAGAAGCATTGGCAACCATCAGATCATTGCCTGAAAAATATTGCCCTATTTGTACCAACGCAATAGTGTATATTGCACCCGCTGTTGCGCCCAGCACCAGTAATAAAGGCCAAATCAAAAATGTATGAGACATCGTGATAGGCAATAACAAACTTGTAAGCAACGTCACCACACCACAAATTCGGTATAACCGTGTTCTATTCATATGATCAGCAAGCCAGCCAAAAGGCATTTGCATAATAGCATCGCCAGCAAGAATAGCGCTTATCATCATGGCGGCAATAGCTTCTGTATGACCCACACTTAGACCATAAATAGGAAACATCGACAGCACTGTACCATCAAAAAAAGCGAAGAAAACAATACCACCACAAATCGCAGGTGCAACTTTAACAAAACGAATAATGGAAAAGTTAGGATCTTGTGTCTCTTTAGGTAATTTATCGCCCGTTTTTTGATCCATCATTAAAAACAGCACGATAGAAATAATATGAATAAAGATGCTAATTAAAATAGGCGTTTTATCAGAAACACCATACAATGCAATAATTGAAGGCCCAATCAGTTGACTGATTGTAAACACCGTGGTGTAAACCGCTAAAATTCTCCCTCGTTTATTATCAGGCGAAAGTTCATTGATCCACGTTTCGCCTAAACAAATCATCACACCACTGGCAATACCGGTCGTTAATCGTAAAGGAAATAATAACTCTAGAGGTAAGCTCCCCATTAAAGGTAATAAACTGATTGCAGAAACAATGGTGGCTAATAGCATGGCAAAACGTTTACCAATCCACTGCACAATACGCCGAGCAAAAGGTGAAATAATTAACATCCCAATAGCGGGTGCGGCAGAAATAAGTCCGATAATAGACTCACTAATACCTGCTAAATTGAGGCGTAGTGCAACCATGGGAATAGTTAATCCAATAACAATCCCGATAACGCCAATACTTACCGTAATAGTTGTTATCGCAAAAACATCAGATTGACGATAGTTTTGATGTGACATGTTCTTTTGTTTCTGCAAACAGCAGAAATCTCTGTAATGAAAAGAAGGTCGTTAAATAAAATATTGTTATATTATAAGGGATAAGAAATAGATAAACATGCTTAAAAAGTAACGTTAATCAGAGAAAGATCTCCGTTTAACTCATGAAGATCTTTGCCTTCCACAATATTCTCACTTCACCGTCATTCGCGGACAGAGTTCAAGAAAAATAACGGTAGATCAACACAGTACCCGATACCAATACAATAGTATAAATGACACTCATAAATCGTGCTTTTGACAGACGTAATGTTAAATTTCGTCCTAACCATACACCAGCAAACATAGCCGGTAAGAAAATAATCGCTAACTTGAGGATATCCAATTGCCAATAAATGCCCGCAAACAAGAAAATCACCACTCGCGTTAGTGTACTAAAGCCAATCAATGTCGTCTGTGTAATGCGAAACTTGTTTTTATCAGTCATTCTGCCTGATAAATAGATCGCATATAAAAATCCCCCACTGCCAAACAATGCACTAAATACGCCCCCTATTAGCCCAAAAGGATAAACCAAGCGTTGAGAAAATTGGCTTTCTTGTTTTTTCCAAAACAGTGCATAAATGGCATAACAAGTGGCAAAAATACCTAAAAGAAGAGAAAGTAAATCAGGCCGTGTGGTTAATAGGATAGTTGCCCCTACAAGACTACCAATAATAATAAGCGGAATAAGATAGCGTATCTCTTTAAAATCAGCCTGTTTCCCATCTCTTAAAACATTGACCACAGCAGCACTTAAATCAATTAATGCCAATAAAGGCACGATCATTGAAAGCGGTAAATAAAGTGCTAATACAGGGCCTGCAATTAACGCAGAACCAAACCCTGCCATACCAAAAATAACATAAGCAAAGAATAAGGTAAGTAGGCAAATAAAAAGATCAGACCAACTGAGCAAGTCCATCATAATAAACCTTGAACAATAATCATTTACAAAATGATTTTAGCGTAATTATTACAAATCGAACAGTAATCGTAAAACTATGTATAAAATACAGCAGAAACAGAGTCTCATTTTTCCGAATACGGTTAATTAGTGTTATTATCTAATCAAAATGGCACTTTTAAACTAACGATATTTTGAATTGGCAATGAACTCACAACCTCCTAAAAAAACAAATGAATACCTTGGTAATAAAGTCAAACAATTAAGGCAATCTCGAAACTTGTCACTTAATGAGTTATCAAGAAAATCGGGAATATCTAAGGCAGCATTGTCAAAATTAGAATCGGGTGATTCTAATCCTAGAATCGATACCTTGGAGGCTATCGCGATCGCGCTTGGCTTCCCTTTAGGTGATTTATTTAGTTTTACGCGCGAAGAATACCCTCGCTTAGAACGACATAAACCGATTGTTGGCGATTATGCCCAAGAGTTTAAATTTCGTATTGGCATCGGTAATATTACCGAAATTTGGCATATCGAGATGAAGCACGGTGCAATTATTAATAGCCCAGCTCATGCTGACGGCACTCAAGAACATATCATGGTCTATTCTGGCAAGCTAATGATGCGTTTTGATAATGATGAGACTGTCTTATTAGAGACAGGGGATTTTTACGCTTTTCATGGTAATGCGCCTCACTCTTATATTTGTGTTGAAGGACATTTACGCGCATCGGTGATTATGTCTAGCCCAAATCAACAACATTACCATCACCGCCCTTAAGTGATTGACTACCACTACCACACGATAATTCTTCACTATTTATGCGGGTTTTCATTATCGTGTGAGTTCAGTTATCAAAATTCCTTTATTTACAGTCGCAATATCCACTTCAAGTTATCCATAAATCCTCTCTTTATTTAATTTATTTTTATTTATTTTCAGCTATGTTTTTAATAATGCAATTCAGATAATGAGGAGCTTCAATGAGTGGAAATCATGAACATGCCGATGTAAAAGCACTACCTGAGTCACGGTTATTAATTGCATTCGGCTTAACGTCATTATTTATGCTAGTCGAATTTATTGGCGGTTATTTAACGGGTAGTTTGGCATTAATTTCCGATGCCATGCATATGATGACCGATGCTTTCGCACTTTTACTTGCTCTGATTGCTATTCATGCCGGCAGAAAAGCCGCTGATGTTTTTAGAACTTATGGTTATGCACGCTTTGAAATATTAGCAGCAACTATGAACGCACTTATTTTAATGGCGGTTGCTTTCTATATTTTATATGAAGCCTATAAACGCTTATCTTCACCTCCTGATATTCAATCTATTGGTATGCTTATTATTGCGTTAATAGGCTTTGTTGTTAACCTGATTTCAATGAAGTTACTCACCAGCACAAAGGATGAAAGCCTTAATGTAAAAGGGGCTTATTTAGAAGTATGGGCGGATATGTTGGGCTCAATAGGAGTAATTATTGGTGCAGTCATTATTTGGTTGACGGGTTGGGAATTCGTTGACTCTATTATTGCGGTGCTAATCGGTTTTATGGTTTTTCCACGAACGTGGATATTACTTAAAGAATGTCTGAATATTTTACTTGAGGGCGTACCTCGCGGTGTTGATCTTATTCAGGTTACTGAAACAATTAATAATACTCCAGATGTCGTAAGTTCTCATGATTTGCATTTATGGGCACTCACACAAAGTAAACTGATTTTAAGTGGGCATATTGTTTATCAGCCAAATGCTGACCATGAAGAATTAAGAATTCGACTCGAACAACAACTTCGTGAACAATTTCGTATTAACCATATTACGTTACAGATGGAATGTGAAGATAGACAACATCTTGAAGAAAATCATCACTGAAACAAAATAAGTTTATACTTTCATTAAATTCTGGCTCTCTCTTATTTGTTAAGAAAGAGCCAGAATAAATTAATTTAAATAACTTTCCATTTGTTCAAAAACACGTAAATCATCGCTAAATCTAACTTCTTTTACATCTTCAAGCTTTTCTACCTGGCTGACCATCTGCATTAGACGATCATCTTTTTGCACTAATAGCCAAATACGACTTTTATCACTATTTTTCATTGGTAAACACAAAATACCATCGACGTTAAATGCGCGACGAGCAAATAGACCACAAATATGGGTCATAACACCGGGATGGTTGCGAACAATCAATTCCAGCGCGATAGGTTGTGATTGGTTTGACATAAGTTAAGCTCCTATCATCTCAATATTTGCAGCCCCAGGTGGAACCATCGGAAATACTTTTTCATGGATATCAATCATAACGTGAATTAAGCAAGGGCCTGGCTTTTCAATAGCGGCTTGCAATGCACTGGCGGGATCAGCTTCCTGATTTAAGTCACAGGTATCTAAACCAAAACCTTGTGCAATACGGATAAAATCTGTTTGATAAGGGTAAGCGGCAGCATAAATGCGCTCTTCAAAAAAGAGTGTTTGTTGCTGATGCACTAAACCCAGCGCCTGATTATTAATCAAAATAATTTTGATATCTAATTGGTGTTCAGCCGCGGTGGCAAGCTCTTGAATATTCATCATAATACTGCCATCCCCCGAAAAGCAGAGGATTTTCTTATTCGGCTCAGCTAACGCGGCACCAATTGCAGCAGGTAAACCAAAACCCATCGTGCCTAATCCACCTGACGTTAACCATTGTCGAGGTCGATTTAACGGATAAGCTTGCGCTACCCACATCTGATGTTGCCCAACGTCTGTTGTAATAATCGCATCATCATCAACACAGCTTGCCGCGGCTAATACAATGCCATAACCACTCAGGATATTTTCAGCATTTTTCATCTCTAAAGGATATTCTTGTTTCAGTGTCGTAACACTCTCTATCCATTCATTACGTTTATTTATATTAATCAATGGTAATAACAGTGATAACACTGATTTCGCATCAGCGTGGATCGCAATATCAGGGCGTTTGATCTTACTAATTTCAGCGCGATCAATATCAACATGAATAATTTTAGCATTAGGGCAAAATTTCTCTGCTTTGCCAATTGCACGATCGTCAAATCTCGCCCCTAATACAATCAACAAATCCGCTTCTTCTAAAATAAAATTGGTGCTACGAGTCGCATGCATACCCAACATCCCCAAATACAGTGGGTGTGAAGGTGGCATTAATCCTAATCCCATTAAAGTCATCGTCGTAGGCAGATTATTTTTTTCTGCTAATTCAATCGCCTCTTTACAGGCTTCAGAACTAATTATCCCACCGCCTAAATATAAAACAGGTTTTTTAGCCTGATTAATCATTTGTGCCGCTTGTATTACTAAATCAGTATTAAATATGGGTACAGGATCTTTTTGTGGAATAGGCGGTAATGTTTCTAACGTAATAGTGGCTTGTTGGATATCTTTTGGTACGTCAACCCAAACAGGACCAGGTCTTCCTGACATCGCTAAACGAAACGCATCACAAATAATTTCAGGTAACTCAGCAATATCACGAACTAAATAGTTATGCTTCGTAATCGGAATAGACATGCCATAGGTATCAACTTCTTGGAATGCATCTGTTCCAATCATTGCTGAAGATACCTGGCCTGTAATACAAACTAAAGGAATGGAATCAAGCTTCGCATCTGCGATTGCAGTCACTAAATTTGTCGCACCCGGCCCGCTTGAAGCGATACACACAGCAGGTTTGCCATTGGCACGTGCAATACCTTGTGCAATAAAACCCGCACCTTGTTCATGGCGAGTTAAAATATGTCGAATAGATTTACTTTGGCTCAATGCATCATACAAAGGAAGCGCCGCACCACCGGGGATCCCTGCAACTGTCGTGATACCTTGCCGTTCCAGTAAATAAACAATTAATTGTGCGCCAGTAAACGTTTTACTTATTGTGGCGTTTTCTTGTTGAGCACCCATTTTTCTATGTCCTTTGTTCTAAGCCGGACTTTATGGGCAGGTAGAAATGAAAAACCCCGCCCGGTTAATGCGCCGGCGGGGTTGCGAAACTATGTTGATTCGGACCCGTTACGGCGCTTTGCCGACGACCACCACCACACGCACGCCAACCACAGCCGCGATGTGCGCTGTTAGTCGTAGGCTTTGTAGTAGAGTAGTAATGATCATGGGTTACCTATCAATTAATTTAATGATGTGTTTACGTGTTATCTGTATTTAAAAAAACATAACTTCTACAAATTAACAACCTTTTTTTTCAGTTTATTTTTTATTGCCATTAAAAACGAGAGCTAGATCACTTCTAATGAAAACCAAAAAATATCACTGATAACAGCATAAAAAACTAGATTAATATCACACTACAGAATAACTGAAAATCCATTTATCAATATAAACACACCTATTTAATATTATAAAAGGGCGACTTGAATAAGTAATAATATGGCCGAAAGAACAAACATAAATATCACCATCGGCATAATAAATTTTAACCATTTGTTATAGGAAATATCTAACATTTGTAATGTCGCTAGTACTAAACCTGTCGGTGCTAAAAACAACATAATATATTGTCCCCAATTATATGCAGATACCACCATATAACGAGGAACACCTACAGCATCAGCTAATGGCGCCATGATTGGCATCGCTAAAACCGCAAGACCTGAAGAAGAAGGAACAATAAAACCTAAACAAATAAAGACGACGAGTTGTGCTAATAAAAATAAGCTTGGTGGCATTCCTGCAACCATATGAGACATAAACTCAAGGATAGTATCGGCAATTTTACCTTGTTCCATTACAAGGTTAACACCGCGCGCTAAACCAATAATTAATGAAACACCAACGAGTTCAGATGCCCCATGAATAAATCCATCAATGGCTGTTTTCTCTTTTAATCCAGAAAGGAAAATTATGATGATAGCGATAGCAAGGAAAAGAGCCGCCATTTGTGGGAACCACCAGCCCATATCCATAACGCCCCAAACCATAATAGGAAAAGCAGCAACAAATAAGCAGAGGATCACTTTACGACGCCACGAAAATTCTAATATCTCATTAGGATCGTAATTACTTAAAAAGCGCTGTTTAAAGCTCTCGGCATTTTCATAGTTATAAGAGAAAGCCGGATCTTTTTTGATCTTCTTGCAATACCAATATAAATAAACCAAAACACCAATCGTACCAATGACTAACCCAATAGTACGAAAGCCGATCCCTTCAATAAAACTTATACCTGATGCATTTGAGGCAATCACCACTGAAAATGGATTTACCGTTGAAAATCCAGCTCCCATTGAAGAAGCAAGGAAAATAGCCCCAACACACACAATAGCGTCATAACCCAGTATTAAGAATATGGGGACTAATATAGGATAGAAAGCCACAGCTTCTTCTTCAATACCACAACTTGTCCCACCAATGGATAATATAATGGTGACACCAAACACCACTAAAAACTCTTTCCCTTTAGTTCGATTTGCCAGTGCTGTTAAACCCGCATTAAATGCCCCTGTTTTATTAACAACACCAATAAGCCCCCCCAATACAAGAATAAAAACAATAACATCAGCCCCCTCTATCGTCCCTTTCACCATACTTTCAGTAATATCCATTATCCCTTTGGGTTGCTGTGCTACACGTTCATAGGTTCCGGGTATCGCTATCGGTTTTTTAATTGTCCCATCCGTGAATTTCTCAATCTCAATAGAGACATTTAAATCATTTAATGTGGCTTGAGTTGCAGGTAACACTTCATGAGAACCATCTATTTTCGCAACCACTAATGATGGCTCTGTTGAGTTATAACTTAAGCGTTGATATTCGCCAGCCGGAATAATCCACGTTAAGCCAACCACAATTACTGTAATTGCAAATAAAATAGTAAATGCGGTCGGAAACGCAAACTTTTTAAGTTTCATAAGCGCCCTCGACTTAAATAAGAGGTAACTCTGCCAGTAGAAATAATATCTAACTGGCAGTGTTTATTTTTAGAATTAAATTTAGAATGATGATAATTATGATATTAATCAGAAATAAGTGTTGTACCTGTTTTTCCTTCTAAAGCAGATAATGCATTATCTAAAGAAGTAATAATCGCTTGTACACCTTTATCACTCTCCTTTAGAAAATTAAGACAAGCCTCGACTTTAGGTAACATACTTCCTTTAGCAAATTGCCCTTGAGAAATATATTCTTGAGCCTGAGAAAGGGTTAATTTATCTAAATTCATTTGCTCTGGTTTATTAAAATTAATAGCGACTTTATCAACAGCCGTTAATATTAATAAAATATCTGCTTTTAATTCGACAGCTAATTTAGCGCTAGAGTTATCTTTATCAATAACAGCATCAATACCTTCTAATAACTCTCCTTTTCGAATAACGGGAATACCACCTCCGCCAACCGTGATCACCACAATATTGCGTTCAACTAGCTGTTTAATAATGGGTGATTCTACAATTTCTAACGGTTTGGGTGATGGAATAACTCGACGATATCCACGCCCCGCATCTTCCATAAAATAAAAACCGTGCTCTTTTTGGATAGCCTCAGCTTGCTGTTGAGTATAAAACGCACCAATTGGCTTTGTCGGTGATAAAAAAGCAGGATCATTTTTATCAACAATCACTTGGGTCACAATAGTTGCACAACCATGCTTTTTATTCAGATGTCGTACACATAATTCGTCATTAATAGCCTGTTGTAAATGATAACCAATATAGCCTTGGCTCATGGCACCACATTCAGCAAATGGCATATAAGGTGTGCCAATATTCTGTTGTGATGCATAATCCATAGCTAAATTGATCATCCCAACTTGCGGACCATTTCCGTGACCAATAATGACTTGGTAACCTTTCTCAACCAAATCTACAATCGGCTTTGCGGTTTTTCGCACTATCTGTTTTTGCTCTAGTGGCGTACTACCTAGTGCATTTCCCCCTAAAGCAATAAATACCTTCTTAGGCATCGTTAACTCCTTGCTTTAGCTTAACGTCGCAAACATAACTGCTTTAATGGTATGCATACGGTTTTCAGCTTGGTCGAAAACTTTTGATTGGCGAGACTCAAAAACACCGTCTGCCACTTCCATTTCACTCAAGCCAAATTTCTGGTAAATATCTTCACCAATAGTCGTTAAACGATCATGGAATGAAGGTAAACAGTGTAAGAAAATCGCATGAGGATTAGCCATTGTCATCATAGATTCATTAACTTGATAAGCTTTTAGTAAGCGAATTCGCTCCCCCCAAACACTATCTGGCTCACCCATTGAAACCCAAATATCGGTATAGAGAACATCCGCGTCTTTTGCCCCTTTCTCGATATCTTCTGTCAATGTAATAGAGCCTTCGTTTTCAGCTGCAATTGCACGACATTCCTTCACAAGTTGCTCTTCTGGCATTAAAGATGCTGGGCCACATGCGGTAAAATGTAACCCTAATTTGGCACATACAACCATCAGCGAATTAGCCACATTATTACGGGCATCACCAAAGAAGGTCAGCTTAAGTCCTTTTAAATGACCAAAGTTTTCTTCAACTGTCAGCATATCCGCCAACATTTGAGTTGGATGGAATTTATCGGTAAGACCATTCCATACTGGTACACCTGATTTTGCAGCTAGTTCTTCCACTAATGACTGATCAAAACCACGGTATTCAATACCATCATAAAAACGCCCTAATACACGCGCAGTATCTTCAATAGACTCTTTTTTCCCCATTTGTGATGAGCCTGGATCAAGATAAGTAACCCCCATTCCTAAATCATAACCCGCAACTTCAAAGGCACAACGTGTACGTGTTGAGGTTTTTTCAAATAATAAAACGATATTTTTACCTTCTAAAGAGCGGTGAGGAATACCTGCCATTTTTAATGATTTAAAATATTTAGAAAGCTTTAATAAATATTGAATTTCAGCAGATGAAAAATCGAGTAATTTTAAAAAACTTCTACCTTTAATATTAATAGACATAATAATCCTATCTCCTAATTATTTTGATAATAATAGAGTAAAAAATAGTGTGTTATTTAAAAAATAGAACAATCACCCAATAACGTATGTTATTAGGAAAGATATTTTATATTTTTATCGTGTAGAAAGAGGACTTACCCGTTAAAAACGGAGAAATGGAAGCACTGACGTTGTTTATACATCATAATATGGGCAATACGTCTAATATGAGGTGTTTTCCTATTATTATTTTCCATAATACTAGTACCTTCACTTATAGGTATTAAATGAGGATCCCAGTGAAACACATCGTAATTAATATTAATGTGATTGTTATCTCAATTATCTATTTATGACTAAAATCATTTTCTGGGAAAATAAAGCGTTAATAGTACATTTCATTAACACAAAAATAAAAGAGAGAAATTATATTTATATTATCGACGACTTCAATTAAATGAATAAGATAAAAAAAACACCTAATAAAAAAATCAATTCTATCTATCTATTATTTTATTCTTTTTTTATAATTAACATTAATTATACATTTCAACACTAGAATAATTTTGCCAACATCATCACAGCACTACAAATAATTAAAATTAGTGTTGCATACTGAAATACTTTATCAGGCATTCTTATCAATAGCCATTTAGATAGAGGAATAGAGATCAACGATCCTAAAAATAATATAAGCGCCAAGTGAATATCAGTATGTCCATCCTGCATATAAGCCAGTGCTGACGATCCCGATAACAATGTCGTAGTAAAGATAGAAGTACCAATCGCTTGCTTAATAGAAAGGTTGGCATAGCGTAGCAAGAGCGGTAAAACCACCACACCACCACCAACCCCTGTTGCGCCTAAAATAATCCCAGCCACAATCGCAGGCATTAAGAGTGCTTTAATATTTAAAGGGGCTAGCTTTGTATTCTCAAGCACAACGGGAGGTAATGAGAAAAACATTCTCTGTACAAAGAGTATGAGAGAAAAAATAATCGCACCCACTACAAGCGCATTAATTCCCCATTCTACTTGTTGCTGATACTGCTCTAATGAACCTAAATAATTAACAAAAACACTGGCTAAAAAGGTACTTGGTAGCATTATTCCTAATACCAGCATGGCTCTTTTAAAGGGAATATTACCAAGACGAAAATGCATATAAGATGAAGTAACTTTCATCAACATCGATAATAAATTGGCTGTCGCTACTGCCATTAATGCATTCATACCAAAAAAATACGTCAATACAGGTAAAACTATAACACCGCCACCCACACCTGTTGTGCTAATAATTAAACCAATAACAGCACCTACCGCTAATGTAGTGATAAGTAACATTACTGATTTCCTTGCATAACAGCTTCTCGCCCTTTTAATAAGGCTTTTTCTGCTGACTCACTCGCCAATGTCATATATTTAAAAAACAACACATCAAAAACTACCATCTGTAAAACTTGAGGGGTAATCACCCCCAATTGAGAATGTTGCTCGTCATAAAAATAAGGCAATGTGTAGTCAGATAAACGAGTTGCTTCATCTTGCCCAAAACGAGTCAATGCCACAGTTAAACAGCCTTCATTTTTTGCTGATTTTAGCATCCGATTAATATCCGCAGTATTACCTCGTGCAGTAACTGCTATCGCAAAATCATCCGCTGATAAATTGGCAGAATAAGCCAGTTGAGCATGAAGATCTGAACTAAATAAGACGTTTTTATTCACGCGAATAAGCTTATGAAAAATATCACTCGCGACAACCGCAGAGGCACCAATACCAAACAGAACAATGCGTTTAGCTGAGACCATTTTTTCAGCCAGTAGATCAATACGCTTTGGATCTAACAACGCCAATGAATCTAAAATAGCGCTGGTAAACAGATGCCCTGTTTTGGAAATAATCAATTCAGTCGAGTCTGTTTTCGCTAAATTACCATAAAGAATATCGCCACTGCTTTTCTGCTGCTTTTCTTCTGAAAGGTAATCAATTTTAAATTCAGGATAACCTCGATATCCCATTTGGCGAGAGAAACGGATAACAGAAGCACTACTTACACCCGCTTTAAGTGCCAGCTCAGCCGCATTCATACTGGCGATATTTTCACTATTCTCTAATAGATAATGAGCAATACGTTGTTCTGTGCCTTTGCCTTGTATTCGCAAACTTTCAAGCTTTTTGGTCAGTGTCGACATTCTATTATCCTTTTTATTTCTAACTTATTTCTCTGGATCCGTAAATCCCATTAGCATACTGGCAATAAAGCCGACAATCCATGCACCTAATACCGCTATCAGGAACTTAATAATTTGCCCATCTCCCACTAATGGAATTAATGATAACCCAGCAGTACCAAATGGAATAATGATCCCAACTTGGAAATATGCCATTAATGCCCCACCGGCCGCACCACCAATACATCCCGCCACAAAAGGTTTACCTAATGGAAGAGAAACACCAAATAATAACGGCTCACCAACACCAAAAATACCCACAGGCAATGCACCCATTAATGTTTTCTTTAAACGTTGGTTTTTAGTACGCAAGTAAACCCAAAAGCACGATCCTACTTGCCCCATTCCCCCCATTGCTAAAATAGGGAATAGATAATTTAAACCAAAGGTATTTAAGATTTCGGTATGAATAGGAATTAACCCTTGATGTAATCCTGTTAAGAGTAAAAATAAGAAACTTCCCCCTAACGTGGCTCCAGTTACAACAGCACCACCACCTTGGCTTAATAACGATAATGAGACGCCTTGAGCTAATAACTGATTAAGATAATGACCAATAGGTTGGAATATCATAATTGCGACAAGCGAAGAAACTAAAATAGTCACAAACGGTGTTAAGATAAGATCAAGGCTCTCTTTAACAATACGACGAAACCATAGTTCTAATTTTGAAGAGAATACAACCACCATTAATACCGCAAAAATCCCGCCACTGTTTGGCTGTAATTTCTCACCAAATAAAGTGATATCAGCAAGCCCTGGCATGGCTAATAATCCAGCCATTACCGCACCAATCGAAGTCGATGCCCCTAACTCTTTAGCTGTATTTATCCCGATCATAATAGAGAGATAGGCAAATACCGTACTACCGATCAATTTGAATAATTTAAATAGCTCGGGGAATTGCTCGACCAAACCAGGAGCTACTAAACGAATAATATTAATTAGCCCCATGATCAAACCACAGCCAATTAATGCAGGAATGGTAGGAACAAAAATAGCCGCTAATGTATTTAGCATACGACGAATTGAGAAGCCTTTTTTCACCGGTGTTGATTCAGACACTTCCTCATTACTTGTTGAGTTTTTTTGCATCCGTTTATTCATAATGGAATACACTTTTGCCGCCGTTCCCATTCCGACAATCACTTGATGCTGTTCGCCATTAAATACAACACCTTTAACACCTTCGACTTGTTTTAAAGCATCGGCATTAAATAGCGAGCTATCTTTTAAAATCAATCGAATGCGGGTCATGCAATGTGTTAGGGTTACCACATTTTGAAACCCACCCGCCTGTTTTTCTATTTCTATTGCTAACGTATCGAGATGTTCTATTTTATTAGCCATATAGGTGCCTGCTAAAATGTTGAGTATTGACTCATATTGTTATTAATTAAATAGGGCGAGTTGCTGTTGTAGTGAGCGATAAGGATATTGCTGTGTGATTTGATCAACTTTCTCCACGCTCAGATGAAGCTCATACATCAAAATGGCTTTTCTAGGATGATAATTCACCATTTTTAGCAATGTTCTAGCTCTTTCATTAGAAATGCCACACACTTCACTGACAATACCTTCAGCACGACGTTGCAATTTCTCATTACTTGCAATCACGTCTACCATTAAATTTTTATGCACTTTTCCAAGCTTAGTCATGACGCTTGTGCTTAACATCCCTAAAATCATTTTTTGAGCTGTACCACTTTTCATTCTAGTGGAGCCTGTTAAAACCTCAGCGCCTACGTCTGGCGCAATGGATAAATCTGCAATTTCACTCATCATACTTTTACCACGCGTAGTAATAGATACCGTCAATGCTTTGATTTTTTTACCATATTGTAAAGCTGCGACAGTAAAAGGAGTTCGACCACTTGCCGCAATACCAATAACCACATCTTTATCACAGAGATTACGACGCTGAAGTTCTTCAATTGCGGCTTCTCGGCTGTCTTCAATATTTTCAACCGCTTTTAGCATTGCATCATGCCCTCCTGCAATAATCGCCTGCACTAATGTAGGAGATACCCCAAAAGTCGGCGGGCATTCCGCACTATCTAATACAGCTAATCGACCACTTGTTCCCGCGCCAACATAAAAAATACGCCCTCCTCTTTGTAAGCACTCAGTAATTTTTTCTACGACCTTGGCAATTATAGGTAATTCTTTTTTAACTGCTTGTGCAACAGTCATATCTGCACTATTGATTAATGTGACCAATTCCAACGCACTTAACTCTGAAAATTGGGTTGTTTCTTGGTTACTTTCATTTTTAAGACATTGGCTCAATGCATCTTCTTTCATCACAACAACCTTTGAAATCAAATTTCAAATAAAGCTACATCATATGAAATTACATTTCAATTCTGTTTATCATAATGATGTGAAATAAATCACATACTGCTAGATGTTTTTTCGCAGAGAAAACCTAACAAAATTATTAATCTAATTTAATTGGTTGATTTTAAAGTGGTCCTCTCAATTATCTTATGGGTGAGATAACTGAGAGAATAGAAAGAAATGATTATGAAAAAGGATATTACTTTGCTTGCGACAAAAACTGCCCAAACTCTTCAATACTCGGATAAGAAGATTGTGTGCCTTTTCCAGTAACACTCAAGCCTGAAAACATCACGGCTTTATTTAAAGCTTCTTCAATATTATTAGTGTGAACATAATAATGGGAAAAACAACCAATAAAGGCATCGCCTGCTCCACTGGTGTCTATTGCATCCACTTTAATGGCAGGAATATATTTTTCAATTTCACCATTCATCCATAATGCGCCCTTTTCACCTAATGTGACGATGACATTCTTAAAACCTTTTTGTAGTAAAGAGCAAGCAGCTTCGCGAATTTCATCCATTGTGGTGATTGGCATACCTGTCAATATTTCAAGCTCGGTTTCATTCGGAACAAAAAAGTCACAACGGGCTGCAATATCAAGATCGAGCGCTTTTGAAGCGGGTGCTGGGTTAAATAACACAGGAATATGGTGTTTGTTACCAAACTCAATGGCGTGATAGACCGTTTCAAGCGGGATTTCTAATTGCAGTACAATTATTTTGCATTTTTTCAGGCTATCTGCCGCTCTATCAATATCTTCTGGTGACAAATGTTGATTGGCACCCTTAACAATTAAAATACTATTTGATGATTGGGAAGTCACAAAAATAGGTGCAACACCACTTGTTGTACCTGGTACTTTTTCAACATAGCGTGTATTAATGCCATAAGATCCTAAATTCATGATGGTATTATCCGCGAAAATATCATCGCCGACCTTTGTTAACATCATCACTTTTGAATTTAATTTAGCGGCAGCAACCGCTTGATTAGCCCCTTTACCGCCACAACCAATCTTAAATGCCGGCGCCTCAAGGGTTTCCCCCTCTTTTGGCATCCTATCTATATAGGTGATCAAATCCACCATATTTGAACCAATCACTGCGATATCCATAGCGCCTCTTACTCCTATGTGAAATTTATAAATGTGAAAATAGTGACGTTTTGATAGATATATAACAATATAATGTTATTTTATTATCATTTGTGATTGTTATCCCGTTAAAACAGCACTAATATGTTGGCAAATTAACATTAGTGATAAATAACAATCTTCTTATTAAGGAATATACAATGCGTCCATTAGCTAATTATATCGATCATACCCTTCTTGCTGCAGATACAACTGAAGCACAAATCAAGAAATTGTGTGCTGAAGCAGTAGAACATGGTTTCTTCTCTGTTTGTATTAACACTTCTTACATCCCTTTAGCAAGAACTTGCCTTGCAGGAAGTGATGTAAAAGTATGTTGTGTTATCGACTTTCCATTCGGTGCGGGTTTAACAGCAACAAAAGCATTTGAAGCAGCTGAAGCTATTCGCCAAGGTGCACAAGAAGTCGATATGGTTATCAATATCGGTATGTTAAAAAGCGGTCGTTTAGACTTCGTAAAACAAGATATTGAAGCAGTAAAAGCAGCTTGTGGTAATACAACTCTGAAAGTTATTTTAGAAACTTGCTTATTATCTGACGACGAAGTACGTTTAGTTTGTGAAATGTGTCGTGAGATCCGCGTTGATTTTGTGAAAACATCAACAGGATACAGTACAATGGGTGCCACAGAATATCATGTTGCATTAATGCGTAAAACGGTGGGTGACGAAGTGGGCGTAAAAGCGTCTGGTGGTGTTCGCGATCGCCAAACAGCATTAAACATGATCAAAGCAGGTGCAACTCGTATCGGTGCTAGCGCAAGTGTCGCTATCGCAACAGATTCAGATGCGCCTGAATCAAACTACTAATTATTTAGCGTATATTTTTTGGAGTACGCTATTCGATAACACAAGGATCCCTCGGTGATAGAGACCAAACAGCACGAACGTTTGCGCCGCCTCAGTGAATGTATAAAACGCTCAGGTCGCATACATCTTAAAGATGCCGCGAGGATCCTTGAAGTTTCTGAAATGACAATTAGACGCGATCTCAGTTCTGACGCCGAAAACCCTTTTCCGATGTCATTATTAGGTGGTTATGTTGTTGCATTAGCCCAGCCTCATTCAGGGTTAATTTCAACATCCTCTGATATTATTACACCGGATCAAACTGAAGAACTTCATATTCCAAATCTTGCCGCAGGTATGGTTTCTGACGGAGATGTTCTTTTTTTCGATAATGGGCAATTTATTCCTACACTGATTGAGCTTATTCCCGATAACCTGCATTTCACAGGGATCTGCTATTCTCATCGAGTATTTTTGGCATTAAGCCAGAAAAAAAATGCCACTGTATTACTCTGCGGAGGCGAATATCGTCCTAAAAGTGACTCCTTCTACAACCCTACCCAACCTTCTTATCTTGATAGTATTAATCCTAAAAAAGCCTTTATTTCAGCTGAAGGTGTTCATCTCGATTTTGGCGTTACCTGTTATAACATCGACGATCTTTATATGAAGAAAAAAGCGATGGATAAATCTATTCGTAAGGTCTTACTCACTAAATACCACTATTTTGATGAAGCCGCCACAGGCAATATGGGCGATTTAGCTCAGTTTGATGTTATTATCACAGATAGAAAATTAACGGATGATTACGAAGATTATTGCCGAAAAAGCTCAGTAAAAGTGATTTATTAATTAAAAATAGAGTGCTAACTAAAATAGATAATAAAGAAAAGTTAGTCTTAAATTAAATAAATTATATTTATCTTCTTTTATAAAAATAAAGAAAATTCACACCATTTTTTTAATTGCTAAAGCGAGAAAAAGTGGTTACTATGCCAGCGATTTATTATTTTTCACTTATTTTAATTAACGCAAGGAGGTATCCCATGACAACTACAAATATGAATACTCTTTGCGGACAATCTCAGAAGTAATCCTTTTTTCCTTCTTTTTGCTGTCCGCCAATCAATTTATTTTTTTATCCTTTACATTATATGGATTGGTATATGGACAAGTGTGTTCATTATTTATCTGATAGCGTTTGTTATATCGCATCGGATAATACTTGGATTGAAAGCAAAGCAATCCAACAACTAGAAACAACGGCTCAACTTCCTGATATGACTTATGTGACAGGTATGCCAGACCTACATCCTGGTCGCGGTTATCCTATTGGCGCAGCCTTTTTTTCTGTTAATCGTTTTTACCCTGCCTTAGTCGGAAATGATATTGGCTGTGGTATGACACTCTTTCAAACTGAATTTAAAAACAGCAAACTTAACTTAGATAAAGCAGAAAAACAGTTGAGTGAAATGAGTGATATCGCACCGTCAGAATGGTTAGAAGCACATCTACCGACTGAAATGCAAAACCACCCTTTTGCTGGATCTTTAGGCTCTATTGGTGGTGGTAATCACTTTGCTGAATTCCAACAAATTGACCAAGTGATCAATGAAACCCTTTTCGCTGAAAGTGGTATCAATAAAAAACAGTTATTGCTACTCGTTCACAGCGGATCGAGAGGTTTAGGACAATCTATCTTACGTGCTCATACAGAACAGTTTGGTCATAAAGGACTGGTTGCTAACACCGAAGATGCAAATGAATATTTGCAAGCTCACAATAATGCACTTGATTATGCAAAGATTAATCGTCGCCTTATTGGTGAAAGAATGATGCGCCAAATCCGTACTCAAGGTGAGGTTATTTCTGATGTAAATCATAATCTTGTAGAGCCTTGCGAATTACATGGTCAACAAGGCTGGTTACATCGAAAAGGTGCAACACCGGCACATCACGATATGGTCGTTATTCCGGGTTCACGCGGTGATTACAGTTATATTGTTAAGCCTATTGTGTCTGAATTAAGCCTTCATTCATTACCGCATGGTGCTGGCAGAAAATGGATGCGAACAGAGTGTAAAGGCCGTTTATCACACCGTTTTACACCCTTACAACTTTCACGAACTGCATTAGGTAGCCGTATTATTTGTGCCAATAAACAACTGATTTATGAAGAAGCACCACAATCTTATAAATCAATTGAGACAGTGATTGAAAGTATGGTGAGTATTGGATTAATCGAAGTCATTGCACGTTTAAAACCGGTGATCACCTACAAAACCAGTGGAGAGATGGCGTAATGTTATTACAATTCACCTCTGCACAAGGCCCTGAAGAGTGCTGTTTAGCGGTTGAAAAAGCCTTAAATTACTTTTTGAAATCAACGTTAAAACAAAAAGTTAACGTAATAATCCTTGAAAAAGAGCCTTCACGTTATGGCTTAAAATCTGCGTTAGTGTCTCTTGAAGGTGCTGATGCACAAACTATCGCCCAACAGTGGACAGGTTCAGTACAATGGCAATGCACAAGCACGTTACGACCACGGCATAAGCGTAAAAACTGGTTTATTGGTGTTGCCTGTTTTGAACAACCTGATGAAATTAACGACAAAGAAATTGTCTTTGAAACCATGCGTTCCAATGGCCCCGGTGGTCAGCATGTTAACAAAACAGAATCTGCGATCAGAGCAACACATATTGCCACAGGCATTAGTGTAAAAGTGCAATCAGAGCGTAGTCAGCACGCCAATAAAAAGCTTGCTAAACAACTTATTGCATGGCATTTAGAGGCTTATATGATGAAGCAACACGCCTCATTAAATAGCCAACGCCATATTGCCCATCACCGAGTTATTCGTGGCGATGCCACACTCTGTTTTAGTGGTAATGACTTTGTTCTAATAAACAAATAATGTCATTAATCTAACAAAAGCAAAGCCACGATTTTTAATCGTGGCTTTTTTAAGACAAAAGTATCCTGCAATAAGATTTTTTAAATTAAAAAATCAATAAAGCGTATAGTGAGTTTTAATAAATAAATCTTACAGTTAATACATTTATTTTATTTAATTAATCTTATTTCTTTTAATAACATCACACTTATTTAAATATAAACGTTATTAATACTGATTAATTAAACGGGTGCTGGTGTATTTCTCATTTTAACAGTGAATGTCACTACAGCAGAGGCGACTAATGCAACTATCATAAATATAAATGCACTGTCATAACTGCCACCACTCGCTTTAATTAAGAAGCCCATAACCGGTGCTGAAACAACTCCCGCCATTTGACCACCGAAGTTAACAATTCCTGAAGCTCGGCCCATGATTTTATTCGGGATAGTATCCATTAAAATACCCCAGAACATTGCCATGGCGAAGAACATAAATAATGCTGAAATACACTGATATACAACAGCCATATCCGCACTTTCAACGGTATATGTCATATATAAGAAGCCTGCTGCAATTACTGCGGTAACCATATATAACCATTTACGCTGTGATTTACATTTATCAGAAACATAACCACCTAATAATGTACCACCAGCACCAAATAAGAATGGAATAGCCGCCATTACCCCGGTTTTAGCCAAAGAGAATTCACGAACAGTAATTAAATAACTTGGTAGCCATGTTGAGAATCCCCAGAAGGTAATATCAAACAAAAACCAAATCGCTGCCATTTGCCACAACACTGGCATTTTTAAAACGTCTTTAAAAGGTACGGCTTCAACCGGTTTATCCGTTAATGTACCATCTGCCGCTAATTCATCGAGATCTTGCTGAGTAATACTTGGGTGATCTTTTGGATTATCACGAGTGAAGAAGTAAATACCTGCAGCAATTAATAAACCCGGAATACCTAAAACAATAAACACCATATGCCAGCCAAAAGCACCAATAATACTCGCCGCAACAATAACGGCTAATGCTGGCCCTAAGGTATTTACTGTTGATTGAATGGCCGTTGCACGACCACGCTCTTTAGAAGGGAAATACGTTGAGATCATTTTCCAAGAGGCAGAGGGAAAACAGCCTTCACCAATACCAAATAAGAATCGCACGGCAAGCATTAACGGTAATGTAAACACCATACCCGTTAAGCTGGTAAATACTGACCACCATGCAATACCGATCGCCATGATTTTACGCGCACCAAAGCGGTCAGCTAAGAAACCACCGGGTATTTGGAATGCCGCATAACCGACAAAGAACGCACTGATTATTAAGCCTTGTTGGGTGGTATCAAGATTAAGATCACGTCCAATAAAGGGTAATGAAACACTCATTACCATTCTATCTAAGAATGAAAGTAACCATGCTAACCAAATTAAGGATAAAACGGTATAACGAGCTTTCCATGTTTTCTTCGGTTGAAGGTCTGGAATAATATTTGAACTCATTTTCCTGTTCCTCAGGTAGGGGGAAACCATCACGGTTGAAGAACAACCGTGATAAACAGAGATAAGGTTTAACGTTTAAGAGTGCTATTGTATTGTTATGCTCTTAAAACATGACCACTACAGGCGTAACTTTCGACACCATTAATTAAAGCGATACGTCCATTGACCATCACCAAGTCAATCCCTTCTGGGTATTGGTTTGGTTCAACAAATGTGCCTTTATCAATAATGGTTTCAGGATCAAACATCACAATATCTGCGGCATATCCCTCTTTAATTAAGCCTCTATCGATTAATCGAAGGACTTCGGCAGGTTTACCTGTCATTTTGCGGATAGCTTGTTCCCAAGTGAGGCATTTTTCTTCTCTGACGTATTTCCCTAAAACACGAGGGAATGCACCGAATACACGGGGATGAGGCTTACCTGCACCCATTAGCCCATCAGTACAGACGTTTTGTTCAGGACGGCATAAGAATTTGATCACGTGCTCTTCTGTACCGTAAAAATCCACCATTCCTACCGCATTTTCTTCTTCATATAGCAGATCGAAAGTTGCGTTATACGGATCTTTACCTCTCAATTTGCCTAGCTCTACAAGGCTAAGGCCAACGGCATCTTGGTTTTTTTCTGTTTTAGAACTAGTGACATAAATATTTTCTAACCCTGCGAAATCAATAAAGTTATCCCAACCCGGAATACCTTTTTCGATATCTTCAATCATCTTTTTACGCAGTTCAGGAGAAGCTAAGCGTTCTAATAATTTCTCTGTTCCCCCTGCGTGAACCCAAGGTGGTAAAATCACTCCAAGCATGGTACTGCCTGCCACATAAGGATATTGGTCAAAAGAGATACGGATGCCCTCTTTTTGGGCTTGCTCTAACATACCGAGCATTTCGTCGATTAACCCCCAGTTTTTCTTACCACACACTTTCATATGAGAAATATGCAACCAAACACCAGATGCTTTAGCGATATCAATAAGCTCTTGAGTTGATTCGATAATATCGTCAGCTTCACTGCGTTGATGAACCACAAAAATACCATTGTGCTTCGCAGTAACCTTACAAAGTTCGATCATTTCAGCAGTATCACCAAAGGCACAAGGCATATAAATCAATCCTGTTGATAAACCAAACGCCCCTGCTTTTAATTCACGCTCTAAGATCTCACACATCTTGGCGACATCTTCGCGAGTAGAAGGATTACCTTCTAATCCCATCGCTTCCATTCGGATATTGCCATGAGGCACAAGGTAAGCAAGGTTGGTTGCAGAGCCTCTTGCTTCCAACATCCCTAAGTAACCTTCGGTATTCTTAAAATGCCAATCAATACTGTCAGAATCACCATCTAAACCCGCAATATTCTTGCGCCATGCTGAAATATATTGTTCTGGTAATGGCGCTAACGCGACACCATCTTGCCCTAACAATTCAGTAGTGATCCCTTGGCGGATTTTGGCAGATAAAGCAGGATTAAGCAGAGCAGAAAGATCAGAGTGAGTATGCGTATCAATAAAACCAGGGCAGACTATTTTTCCTGTAGCATCAATAACCTGATCATTTGATTTGACTTCAATCTGACCGATTTTTATTATTTTTCCTTCATTAATCACGACATCAGCTTGAAATGCACTTGCCCCTGTTCCATCAATAACAGTGGCGTTTTTAAATATTGTTTTCATTCTGTTATTTCTCCAAAGAGTATCTGACTGTTTTGTCAGATACTCTTCTAGTAAGGATTTATTTCGTAAGAATTAAAGGTGATAAAGGCTATTCATAATGCTGTAGTAACCGCTCGCAGCACCTGTTAGTTGTTCAATTTCGATATATTCATCAATGGTGTGCGCCAAGTTTTCTCGGGATGGACCAAAACCAATGGTTTTAATACCCGCTTCACCTGCATAGTGACTACCGTTAGTACAGAAAGAGTATTGTGTGACTGTAGGGTTAAAGCCCGATTCATGCAGCCCTTTTAAAACGCTTTGTACATAAGGATCGCTCTCTTCTAATACCCAACCAGGGAAGAAACGTTCACCTTCAATAGTGGCTCCGGTGTAACATTTTTCAGTACCGTAGGCATAAGAGACTTTAGCTTTAAAATCAGCATCTTGAGAAGAAAGTTCATCAATCGCTTTTTGTAATGGTGCAAGCACTTGCTCTTTAGTTTCACCCACTAACAAACGACGATCGTAAGTAGCACGACAATACTCAGGTACAACCGAAGCGCCCGGATAAGGTGAGGATTTAATGTCCGTTAGCTCTAAGATCCCTTTTCCTAATACCGGATGGACGGATGGCGTTAAGGTTCTGATCTTCTCGATCAGTTTTGCCATTTTATAAACGGAGTTGATCCCTGCATCTGGATTAGCAGAGTGGGCTGGCTTACCAAAGGTTTCAACGACGATTTCAGCACGACCTCGTTGCCCTATTTTTAAATTTAATTCAGAGGCTTCACCAATCACCACATAATCGGGTTTATAGCGCTCTGAAACCAATCTTGCGGCTACGCCTTCAAAACACTCTTCATGCACAATACAAGAGACATAAATGCGGCCAGCAAAGTTACGCTGATTATCTTGACCGTAAAAGCCTATCGCCGAAATCATAGCAGCGACAGCACCTTTCATATCACTGGTGCCACGACCATAAATCTTGCCGTCTTTTATTTCTGCGCCATAAGGCTTTTCTTTCCAGTCACGCTCACTCACCGGCACAGTATCGATATGACCATCAAAAATAAGGGTCTTCCCTGGATGCTGACCTATAATTCCACCAATAATGTTGCCGTACTTATCTATATGAATATCGTCAAAATCATAGCTTTTCATCATTTCCTCTATGACTTTAACAACGTTACCTTCTTCACCTGAATAGCTTTTTTGTTGGATTAATAATTGGCAATTCTTAATAACTTCATCAAATCGGTTTGCTGATAACATACTTTTTCACTCCAAAAGACTTATTTGTTTTTTAAAATTGTTTGAAGCTAGGCAACTCACCATCCCACACGATATCGCGATAACGTTCAGGATCGGTGTCACCTTCAGTGCTTATCACAAGCACTCTTGCATTTTCATCTAATCCCAGCGCTTCTTTTGCATTCTGATAAACAGACGATTGCATTAAAATAGAGAGTAAGCCTGTTGTGACTGCGCCAGATTCGCCAGAAATGATGTGCGGATCACCAGGTAAAGGGTTCCCTAAAATCCGCATTCCCCTCGTCGCGACAGCATCAGGGCAAGAGAAAAATGCCGCTGAATAATCACGTAATAAATTCCAACCAATACTATTCGCTTCACCACAAGCAAGCCCCGCCATAACGGTTTGTAAGTCACCCCCAACAGGTATAGCATCCGCTTTTCCTGATACAGCAGATTGATATAAACAGTCTGCAATACGCGCTTCAGCCACAATCACTTTCGGTGCTTGCTCGCCATAAGCCGCAGTTACCATGCCTTGTACCATACCGGCAAAAGAGCCTACACCGGCTTGCACAAAAATATGCGTCGGGGGTACTTCATGTAACTGCGCGAGAGATTCCAGCATTAAAGTGCCATAACCTTGCATGATCCAAAGAGGGATCTCTTCATAGCCATCCCATGCCGTATCTTGAACAACTATCCAACCATATTTATCAGCCATTTCAGCCGTCATTCTCACCGCATCGTCATAGTTCATATCAACGATTTCAGCGATGGCACCTTCACGTAAAATGGCATCCAAACGCTCTTGTGATGATCCTTTTGGCATATAGACCACTGCTTTTTGCTTTAACTGTCTTGCCATCCAAGCAACACCACGTCCATGATTCCCATCAGTGGTTGTCGCAAAAGTCACACCATTTAACTTTTTCCTGATCTCATCACTGATCATTACCTCATAAGGTAATTCACTTATATCCATCTCGAGGAAATCAGCAATATGGCGCGCCATTGCATAAGCGCCGCCCAAGGCTTTAAAGGCCTTTAAACCAAAACGAAAAGACTCATCTTTGAGATATAGCTCACCAACCCCTAAGGTTTTGGCTAACTGGGGTAAATGAAATAATGGTGTAGGTGCATATCCTGGGATCGTTCTGTGAAAATCTAACGCTTTCACTAACTCTTCATAACGAAAAGGGGCAAGCTCAGCGGTTGGTTTTCGCGTAAATGAACTTTGGTTAATCAGGTACTGCAATTGCTCCTGCATGGAATTACCTCTTAATCACACTTTAAAATTCGCGATAACCCATATCGCGATTAATCGAAATACATAGGGTTATCCCTTATATCGCAATATATATGCCAACTCCTTCCAAAAGCATGCAATTAAATATAATCCATTGATTTTAAAATAATTTATTTTTTTGTGATAAAAAAATGAAATTAACGATACAGAAAAGCTGTGATCTAGGCGGTTTTATTTAAGTGATAAATTATCAATAATAAGAAACCATGTGAGCTTTATACAAAAATAGCTTAATACATTGATAAATAATAATTAAATTAAGAATTAAAAATAGAAAATGATAATTTATTATCAATATTGATAATTTTAAGGTGAGGTGAAAATGTGATGCACTCGTTACTTAGTACCCTACAAGATGAAATGAGTAAATATACCGATGCTATTGCTGGCATCACAGGCACCGATGTTGAAATTATTGACAACAACTTAATTCGTATTGCGGGTACGGGCCGCTACCGTTATATGCTCAATCAAGATGTCTCTAACAATGGGCATATTTATCGCCATGTATTACAGGTACAGAAAACCATATTAATTGAAGATCCTAAAGAAAATAGCCTCTGTCAATTGTGCCAAAACCGCTTAACTTGTACTGAAGAGCTTGATCTTAATGCCCCTATTTTTCTGAATAACCAAGTTATTGGTGTAATTGGAATTATCTGTTCTAACCGAGAACAAAAAATGTTTTTGATGAAACAAAAACAAGCTTTTATCACCTTCATCGAACAATTTTCAGGGATGATTTCAAGCCGTATTTTTGAATGCCTTGAAAGGCTTAGAGAGCAAGAGCGATTCGGTACTTTTCGAAATTTGATTGATGTAATGGATAGAGGTGTTATTGCGATTGATAGCCAAGGTAAAATTTGGCACGCCAACCTTTCTGCTTTACGTTTTTTTGATTGCGAATTAATTGGCCAATCCCTTGATATCGATATGACTGGCGATATCCTTTATGGTGATGAAGAAGCATGGCTAATATTAAACCAACAACGCTATCATGTACTGTGCAAAAAAATCACCTTTTCATCCGTTGATAATGATCAGCTTACCATGGTTATCTTTCATGATGCCCGTGATTATATGACGCAAGTAAATACCCTTTCCGTTGATGAAAATCCCCACTCACCTTTAATTGGTAACTCACAAAAGATGTTCCAATTAAAAAACATGTTAAGCAAAGTAGCCGTTAGCCATGCCAGTGTCCTTATCACCGGAGAAAGTGGATCAGGTAAGGAAGTAGTTGCTTACACTATCCATCAACAAAGCCTACGTACAAAACAACCTTTTATTACTATTAACTGTGCCGCTATCCCAGAACAACTACTAGAAAGTGAGCTTTTTGGTTATGTCCGTGGTGCATTTAGCGGTGCTGATCCTAAGGGACGCATTGGTAAATTTGAATTAGCACATGGCGGTAGCCTATTTCTTGATGAAATTGGGGATATGCCTTTGCATTTACAAGCTAAGCTTTTACGAGTACTTCAAGAAAAAAGCATTACTCGTGTTGGCTCTAATAATACGATCAATATTGATGTACGAATTATTGCCGCCACAAACAAAGATCTGCGTGATATGGTAAATAAAGGGCAATTTCGTGAAGATCTGTTTTATCGCCTTAATGTTGTTCCAATCCATGTTCCTGCATTACGTGATCATCGAGAAGATATTGCTGAACTTGCACAATTTTTTGCGGATGATTTAGCCTTAACCTATCAGCGACCTGCAACGAAGATCCCTAATTCCATCATTAACTATTTATATTCCTATGATTGGCCGGGTAATATCAGAGAGTTACGCAATGTGATTGAATATATGTATGTTATGCAAGGTGATACCCTTGATTTAAACCTCAGCCATCTGCCACCTTATCTATTAGAAACCGCAGAAACGATAAATAACAAAAATGAATATTTATTGGAACCCATGGTAGAGAATATAAAAAATAACGATAAACAATCTCAATTAAATAAAGAAAAAGATAATTTAAAAATAAAAAGACACCGTTTAGAATACCAAACAATCATACAGGTATTAGATAAAACAGGATATACTCTAGATGGAAAGAAAAAAGCAGCCAAAATGTTAGGAATAAGTATTGCTACGCTATACCGCAGAATAAATAAAGCATAATAGTTATAATTACCTATCTTTATTTTAATTTGCCAATATCAAGCCATCATTTTTAGACTATCTATTTTTATAATTTTCTGCTTATATATGTATGACAATTAAATTTATATATATTAATTATTTTATTTTACTACGTTAAATCACTCAAAATTTGTAACTAAATATAATGTCAATAAAGTAAACTTAAACTACTTTATCGTCATATGCTTATCAAAGCTTAAAATAACAAATTGAAAATATTCAATTTTTTATTTTTATTTATTATAATATTAACGATATTTTTATTTTTCATAAGAAAATTTTTTAACATTGTCAATAAGACATACTTCAGTTAAATCACTAAACTCCTTTCACTCAAAACCAACTTGAATGTCATAAAGAACTCAGCATTAATTAAAAATGATAAATTCCCCTAAATATGAAATTTATATAATTAATTAATACTAACAAGCTATTTTATAAAAGATTATATCTTGTTATTTTATTTATCTGTTTAAAGCACTTTTATATTCAGATGCTTTTACTAGATTTATAATTGGTAATAGTAAGTTAATCTCTAAATTAAATAGCATTTAATCTGTTTTCATTGAGAAAACAACTACTATTTATATAAATCTATAGAGGTCATAAAATGACTATTTCAACAAAAAAACTTTTTCCAATCACTTTGCTTATTTCAACAATGATGGCAAGCGCTAGTGTATTAGCAGTTGAAACACAAACAGGAACTTTAAGTTTTAAAGGCTTAATTTATTCTTCTTCTTGCATTATCGATATTAACGACACTAATTCGCCGAATGCAAACGTATTAATGGGCCGTTATCCGACTAGTGCATTTGATGGAAAAGATTCTGAAGTGGGTGGTGAAAATGGGAATGGCAAAATTGAAATTACTTTAGAACAATGCCCACCAGTAGGAAAAGTAACACTAAAACTCGATGGCAAAGCCGATAGTAGCTCCGATCAAATTTTAGCATTAGATAACCCAACCAGTTCAGAGACCGCTAAAAACGTAGGTATTCGTATTTATAACACCAAAGATATGAGTAAGGCATTGGTTATTAATGGAAGCAAAACGGAATCCATTGACGTTGAAGGTGCTGATACAACTTGGAATGCAGAGTTTGTCGCTAAATATATCAGCACGGCAGACACCGTTAGCCCTGGTCAAGCAGACGCGACACTAAACTATACCATTACTTATCAATAATAATTAAGCGCAGGTTAATACTTTAGTCTGCGCGCTTACATTAAGGTTGTTATCGTTATGTCTTTCAAAAATGTATTTTTAGGGTTAGGACTACTATTAGGTACCATAGCACCAAGCTTTGCTGGTTTTGGCCTAGAAACGACACGAGTCATTTATAATGAACAAAGCAATAACGAAGGCTTTGTCGCATTTAATACCGATAAAGACACAAATTATTTATTACAATCTTGGATTGAAGATCTTAACGGTAAAGTGACCCAAAATTTTGTTATTACCCCTCCTTTATTAAAACTTGTTGCACAGCAAAAAAATACATTACAAGTCACTAAAAATATTACGCTTCCTAATGATGTCGAATCAATGTATTGGATTAATGTTAAGTTTGTGGCCCCCAGCAATGAGAACTTAGAAAATGTTCTACGTTATTCCATGACAAATAAAATAAAATTAATTTATCGTCCGCAATCACTTAGTCATATTAATATTGAAAACGAAGTAAAAACACTTAAATGGTCATTAAAGAATGGCAATATAGTGATTACTAACAATACGCCTTTTTTCATCAATATTGGAAAGATATTTCTTAATCATAGTGAAGTTGAAGATAATCCAGGTTATTTATCTCCAAAGTCCGAAACAATTATAAAAGTCAATAAAATACAAAGTAATCAAAATAAAATTCAGCTTATTTATATTGATGACTTTGGTAAGGGTGTTCCAGTTGATTTTAAATTATAACTAAGAGATTTATTTCAACATGAAAATAGAAAAGGATCATTATTTAAATAAATCTCCACTCCATTTATTAATATTTGGAGGTTTATTTTTCTCATTTAATACTTCAGCAGATGATTATTACCCACCTAATCTATTGAATATTGAAGGTCATTCACAACAGGTAACAAATGAAGACCTTAGTGTATTTAGAGAATCTTCTATTGCACCAGGTTATTACCATATTGATTTTTTTATTAATAAAAATCGTATTTTTAATCGTGAAGTTGAATTTTCGTTAATGGATAACGCAGAAAATAAAAAAAACCTAGTACCTTTACTAACAGCTGATGAGTGGTATCAAGCTGGTGTTGATATTCCTAGTGAATTAATTAAAAAAGATGAAAAATTTATTAATATTAGCCTTATTGAACACACTGTTAGCACGCTAGATTTAAATAGAAACCAGTATGTACTAACTTTACCGCAAAAATATATTAACGAAAATAGACGTCAACTAAACGAAGTTAATAACTGGGACCCCGGTATTCCTGCGACTTTAGTTAACTATTCATTTTCATCATTCAATCATCGCAGTAATGGTGAAACCAACGATAGTTATTATGGTAATATCCAAAGTCAAATTAACTTTGATGCATGGCGTTTTTATAATTATTCAACATGGACGAGAAATGAAAATGGTAAGAATAAATGGAATACATTAAGTAACGTCCTTTCTAGAGATATTTATTCCCTAAAAAGTGAATTACAAATAGGTGATCTTTATAGTTCATCCCAATTATTTGACTCTGTTAAATATCGCGGATTGAAGTTAATGACAGATCGCCTAATGACACCTTACCAAAATAGAACCTATGCCCCTAGTGTTGTCGGTATTGCCAACTCTGAATCTATCATTACCATTACACAAAATGGGCAAGTTATCTACAAAAAGAGTGTACCAGCAGGACCTTTTAATATTATTGATTATTCTCCAATGAGTAGCGGAGGAAATCTATATATTAATGTAAAAGAGTCTGATGGTTCAGAAAAAAATTTCATTGTACCTTTTTCTTCTATTGCTAGCTTAGAACGAAAAGGTGAAATGAGATATAGTTTTTCAACAGGGAAATACGATAGCCATAATAGCGGTGATGGTACCTATTTAACTCAGGCCGAAGCTTATTACGGTTTAACCGATTATGTCACCCTTTATAGTGGTTTACTTGTTGCTGAAAAATATCAATCTTTTGGTTTAGGAAGTGGGATTAACTTTGGAAGTTATGGCGCTATTACAGCGGATTGGCTTTATGCAAAATCAACAGTTAATCATGATAACTCTTTAAATGGTAATGCTTTTAGAGTTAATTATTCAAAAAATATTGAATTAACTAATACTAATGTCTCTGTAGTAGGTTATCGCCATTTTGATGCTAACTTTCTTAACTTCAATGATGCGATGGAATACAAGGATCAAGAATATAAAACAAATGAGGGATTAAAAAATGAATATACGATGTCAATTAGCCAACCTCTATTTTCAAATACCTCCTCAATAAATTTAAATTCGATCATTTATAAATATGCTGATGGAAAAAATATTAGCTCTTATAACGTTGGATTTAATAGCTCGATAAATAAGATTAATTACAGCATTTATTATACTTATTACGATGGCTATAGATACAATAACAATGATAAAAACACTTACGATTTAAGTATGAATATCAGTATTCCATTAACGTGGAATGAAAACTATGTGTGGGCAAATTATGCTGTCTCAACTAATAATAACGATCAAACCTTACATACAGCACGTTTAAGTGGAACTTATGGTGAGAAAAACCAAGCTAGCTGGGATATTTATCAAGGTTATGGTAATAAAGATATCAACTATAGTGGCGGATTAAACGGTTCTTATAAAACCTCATCAGCGATTGTAAATGCGGGGTACTCATACTCAAAAAATAGACAAAATCTTAATTACGGTCTTAGTGGTGCTTTAGTTGCAACACAATATGGCGCAGTACTTACACCATCATTACAACAGACCAATGCTTTAATTCTCACTAAAGATACTGCTAATATTGAAGTCATTAATGGCCAGTCTGTGAAAACAAATAGTCGTGGTTTAGCGATTATTTCAGGAATGTCACCTTATCAGAAAAATAATATTAGCATTGATACGAAATCTATCCCTGCTGATACTGAAATTAGCAACAATATTATTAGTAATATGATCCCAACAAAAGGCGCATTAATTCTTGCTGATTTTGATGCTAAAAAGGGATTTAAGTTCTTACTCACATTAGAAACCCCCAATAACAGCGTTATTCCTATGGGAGCGCAAGCTGATATTGGACAAACTGAAAAACAATGGGTGTCTAACTTTAATCAACTCTATTTTGTCGCAGATAAACCACAAGGCGATATTCAAGTTTCGTGGAAATCTGAAGGCAAAATATATCATTGCCATGCCATGTATAATACAAATAATGAGATTTCAAACAATGGGTTATATATTTTAACTGCTGAGTGTAAATAAGGAAATAAAATGACTAATGCAAAAAAGAGAACCAATAATTTATTATTTCTTACTTTTATACTTGGCTTATCTTCTGTTTCTTTTTATAGCCATGCTGATGGCTGTGTAAATAACGGGGGAATTAAACATGGCACAATGGATTCTCGAGGAAATATTATTAACCTCAGTGGTGTCATTAAGGTTAATCAAGAAATAGGTCGATTTACTTTTGTTCGTGATGGTGGAAATATACCCGTTGCAGACTGCTCTCCAAATTCCGAAGTTTATGCTTATGCCACTTATAGTGAAGGTAGTGGTATTAAAGCGACCTATTATATGGATATCGATGGTAAACCTGCTTATTACATCGTCCCTAATGGCCCTGCAGTAAAAAGGGATGATTATGTTTATGTTTTATATGACAATAAAACGGGATTACCATTTAGAAGCCAGCCAGGACAAGAGATCCCTGTCGATGACGATCATCTTTATCCTATCGATGCAACGGTGATTGTCTACTCAACTAAAGAGAATCCCAAAGAGGCTGACTTTAGAACCCAATACCTCGGTTCAATATTAGTTAACCGTTTTAATTCTGGTGGAGGGACGACAGCTGTTGGCTTTAGTTATCGTTTATCTGTTAAAATAAATAGCGCTCCAACCTCATGCAGTGCAGAAAATACCAATCTTGTTATGAACCTTCCTAGAATATCAACTTCTGCATTTCCTAAAATAGGTTTTCCCACTGAACAGGCTTATGCTGAAGATCATCTAAAAATCAATTGCACTGGTAACGTTTCTGCCAAAATAAAACTTATGGCAAATAATATTGCAAGTTATGAAGGACAAGGATCCGTAATTAAAGCAGATAATGAAGGTGGTCGTGATAATGCTGAAGGCATTGGTTTTGTTGTCTCATCACCATTAAGTAATGATACACGTTTAGTGAATAATCAATTTGTTAAACTGGCAGATTTAGCCAATGGCTCCACTAGCGTACCATTGAAAGCAGAGTATTTTCGTTATGGCGATGATGTAAAACCAGGTAAAGTAAATGCGTCAGCCAACTTTGTACTTGAATTTAATTAATAGAGATAACAATTAGTTACTATTAGTCATAAATACGTCGTAATATTCAATAAAAAAGCGTTATTAAAAAATAAATAACGCTTTTATTTTTCTTATTTAGATTAATAAAAATTATTAAGGATACGCGGCAATTAACACAGCAGTACCACTATAATTACCTCCACTGGCATTTGTTCCTTTTAATATACTTTCTATTTGGATCTGTTTATATTGCCCCACCCGAGAAGTGAATCTCTGCCCTCGATTACCTGTCTCCGCATCAATCATTTGAATTTTGCTATAAATAGTTTTATTTGTGCCATCCACTTTCAAAGGTAATCGCTGTTGTGGATCGCCATCTTTTGTATAAAGTAGCTCAAATTCAACAGGGGTTGGAACAACGTGATCACAAGAGAAATTAATCGGTCTAACAACTCGGCTTTCATACTTTTCAGCATTTAATACACCGTGATTAATAACCAAGTTATAACCCACATCAGTTCGACATTCTGCAGGTGATATCAAGGTAGCCCCAATCAACCTCATTGGTGCTGTTGTACTGCTAATTGGCATGGATTGAGGTAATGAACTAAATGCCAATGATGTATCGGCTATATTCGTCCATGCCCTCGCATATCCTGCAAAATCTGAACTTGGAATAATAGTTATCCCATCGATATTTCTTTTTCTTATAAAAACTGAAATTTCGAAAGGAAATTGATAATAAAACTTATCAATAGAGTAATTTTTATTTTTCCCTTTTGTAAAATAGTCTCTAAGCATGGCTGATGTTGGATTACAAAACCGTGCATTTTTTCTTATTGTGTTCCATTTATTTAAAATATCATCAGGTGGAACAATTGTAACAAACGTATTATAACTAAGCTGGAAAACAGGTAATCCATTTAGTGTATAAGGCATTTGAGGAGAATAAACAAATATACGATGAAGATGATTATCTCCTCTTATTCTAGTTCCCTCTGGAAATTGTTTTACATAACTCCCCATACAGTTAACCATCCCGCTGGACTGTACTTGCCCTTTGACACCTTTATTTACTTTGAATGTTGGCCCTACTTGATAAAAAAAGTCACCATTTGATGCAATTGTGGGTGTTTTAGAAATTTGAACATTACTAGCCGAAAGGTTAATTGTATATCCATCTGAGGGATTCTGAATTGTATCAATATAAACAGATGGATAATTAGCTGCATAATTTAACGGAGAGAATAAACTGATGCTAATCGTAGCCCCTAAATAAATTAATATCTTTTTATTTATTAATGATAAACAATTTTTCATACTAGCCTCTAATTATAATCAACTAATAACGAAACATTAGCTGTAAAAGGTCCCATTTTAAGCTGTGTGCCAGAACGATTTGATACCAATTGAGTACTTAGTGATATTTTTCCTGAATTACTACTACTAAGAATTGGCGTAATACGTTCATAACGCTGAACATTAATTTTACGTTTGCCACTGGTAATATCAGAAAATTCAATCCCTAATTGCGCCGTTGTTGTGGCTAATACATCAGTACCATTATAAGAAAAGTAACCATTATCTTTAGGGGAAAGATATAAATTCATCATTTTATTTAAGTTACAATCTTTAATTAATACATCAAAGGTTTTTGGTGGTGTTTTTACTATTGCATTAACATCTACATTTTGAAAATTAACAAATAGCTCTTTTGCCCCTTTACCATCGGTTACGGTACATGCAGGATCCACTAGCATCGCATTAACTGTAATCTGAATTTCAGCAAATGAAATAGGTACATAGAATAAGCCAATAGTTAGCGCTAGTATTATTTTCTTCATTACCCGCCTCCTATTGATAATCAATATTAAATGTAATGGTAGATGAAAATGCCCCCTCTTTTAAATCCCCTGTAACAGGTGGGCGCGCATATACTTTAAAATTTAATAAGTTTTGTTCGTTTTGACCTGCCGCTAAAACACGCGCCATATCAATTTTTTCATTAAACTTAATAACTGCATCATTGTTATCAAGTAGGCCTAATAAAACATTAGAGCTACCTTCTGTTTTTAAATAACTAATACCTTTATCTGTCACAAGAGTATTGCTATTTAATTTTATTGAAATCGTTTTATTTAAATCACTTATATAACAATCAACGATAGGGATAGAAAAATTAATAGGTTGAGAACGACCATATTCATAAAGATATTTGCTACTAATCTTATTAAGCTGAACTTCTAAGTTATAAGGCGATTCAGGGAGCTTACATCCTGTAGAAACTAGATTTCCCATAAAAGAAATATCTAATGAACCACCTGCATAGCTATAAATGGATAGGCTACATAGTGGCAATAATAGATAAATCAACTTATTCATAATATATCTCCATCAGATAGCTATGAGCATCTAATTCTCGCGCTTCAAATTGCAATGCATTTCTACCATTTTGTAATGAAAATTTTTGCTTTGATAAAACACGATCATACTCAATAAAAGATAAATTAATGGGTGTCGGTGCCGACATATTTTTAACAGTCTGTGGAGAAAATGAATTACCTATACCACATTCAGAGAAATTCGCTGTAATTAGAAAAGTATCATAAATTAAAAATTTATTTTTAGGACGATGGCTTTTTATTTTGTAATCAATTAATTTACAGGGTGAGCTGATAAGATTAGCGGTGACATAAATATAGCCACTGCTTTTATTGTTATATGCACTTTCTATTGTCTCAGCCGAATTTAATAAAGGCTTTGTTTCAATAGTAATCACTTTGGCATAGGCATAACTCCCAGATAATAAAATTATCATAGATAAACAGCTATTTTTTAGATAACAAAATTTCTGGGAATTCATATTCTATTCCTTATATTACATTTCTTTTGCTACAGTGCATTTAGCTTGTTCACACTTAAATTGCAGTGTTGGTTTTCCGCCATAATCATTAATAATGGTCATATAGGGAATATTTGTTTTAGGCACAGCGAATTCATGATCTGATTTAGGCGGGATCATCACAACACTAAAAGCGCCTGTTTCAGATGCTTTTTGTGTTGAAGCTAGCCCAATTACTGTTAAATAAAAAGGCGTCACGTTATTTACAGTATACCCTTTCGCTGACGGCGTTAATGTCACACTATGAAACCACATGCTATCTGCTTGAGACAGAATTTCTGCCGGACGATAGAACAGTTTTACTCTACTTTGTAATGCAATTTGTAAAACGTTCGCTTCTTCAGATTTAGGTGGAACTTCGCGTAAGTTATAGTAAAAAACAGTCTCTCTATCTTTTGGTAATGATGTGATAGAAGGTGTCGTACTAATTTGTACGATACTTGATGATTTAGGATCTAGACGCTGGATCGGTGGTGTCGCAATTAATGGTCCTGTTGTTAATTTTTTCTCATTAGCATCATCAATCCATGTTTGTGCTAAATAAGGAAGCGTTGGATTATCATTACGAATAGTAATGTTAATCGACTTTTCTGTCCCAGGAAAAATCACTCTTGTTCTATCTAGTGTTACTGCGCTTTGAGCAACACTAGAGATCCCCATTAATGAGATGAAAAGAGTGGAAATAACAGTTTTATTAAATTCTTTTTTCATTTACGGTTAACCTTATTAGCATTACTTACATGGCATTAATAGCATTTGAGTTTTAGGATCAATAGTTTCAGGTATATTAATGGCGCAACGCTTTTCATTTCCCCAGAAGACACCCAATTCTTCATTTTCAGCGACACCAACTACCCAAGCGATACCTTCATCTCCGACAATACCTAACTCCACATTATCTTTATTACGAATACTTGCTCCAAATGGTGGGTGTTTACCATCACTCATATTGACTGTGGCAAATAATTTATAACCTTTAATTACTTTCATTTGACGATACCCAATTGCCCCTCTTGTTAAGGTGACATCGGTCATCGTATCAATGGCATCATAATTATCAGGTAATGCACTTACATCAATCGCAGCTGATGAACTACGGAAACTGGTCACACTTGGTATAACCGCTAACCCAAATGTATTTGTTTTTACTGATTCACCTTCAATCGGCACATCTGATATCCCTGGTGTTTCAATAATTAAGCGAGTATCACCATAAGCCGGTTGATGAAGAACCAAACCATGAGATGTTCCTGTTACCCCCCCTGAAACTGTCCCGCTTAAACTCTTATACTGACTAGGCACATAACTTGCGCTTGCCGCTAGGTTTGCCAGGCTCATATCTTTACTGACATAACCACTAAATGAAGACTCTGAATCAACGTCTTTTCCGTGTGTTAAGCCTGCATTCATGCTGTAACTCAAACCTTCATCATATCCACTGTAGCCCACATTGTGGCTATAACGACCTTTCCCATCTGTTTTTGTATATTGTTCAGAGAAAGTAAGGTTTCCACCTTGATCAAAAGGTACTGACATATATAAACTCAACGTGTCATCATTCACTCCTTCACGCTGAGATCGGAAAGCAGACAATGTTAAGTTAATATCGCGAATTTTTACTTTAGATAAAGAGAATCGCGTATTGGCATAAATACCATATTGAGTCTGAGAACGGCTATTCCAGAAAGTATTGTGTTGATAATTAAGTGATAATGAGAAATTATCAAAATATTTATTTAAATAAATCTGATAACTTTCTTTTGGAGAATAAGCATCCTGCCCAGTTCTTCGTTCTTCCATGGTTTGACTTAAAGTACGATAGTCTTCATCCGTAAAACGATAACCTGCGAAGGTAATATTGGTTTTTACTTCATCAAATGATTTCGAGTAGTTCACACGATATGAACGACCTTGTTTATCACGCTCTGATAATTTGGCAAATGATTGGTTGATATCAAAAGAGAGAGCACCAAACATGGAAAGGTCACGCCCCACACCAATAGCAACTGATTGGTAGTGTTGAGATAATTGGCTACCACCATATAAGCTCCATGCATTACTCACCCCATAGGAAATTTCACCGCCAATTGCGCTATCACCCGTTAATCGGTGATCTGCATAACGTGTTTTACCCCCCACTAATTTATAACGAATTTGTCCTGGGCGAGTTAAATAAGGCAATGTTGCGGTAGAAATAGTAAACTTACGTTCTTCACCATTATCTTCACGAATAGTGACATCTAATTGCCCTTGAATAGAACTATCCAAAGTCTGAATTCTAAATGGCCCTGGTGGTACAGTTGTTTCTAAAATAATACGATCTTGGCTTTTAACAATAATGGTTGCATTGGTTTTTGCCACTCCGACAATTTCCGGAGCATAACCCACCAATTTAGGTGGAAGCATACGATCATCACTTTCTAATGTAATACCGGTATATTGCCAAGCATCAAATAATTGGGAATAAAAATAATTTTCCCCAATAGTTAATGTTGCAGCCAGCGCTTTAATAGAACGATATGCATAGAAACGATTAAAATCAAAATTATGTGATTCATGATTATCACCGCTATTTCCGCCGTTTTCTTTCTGGTAACTCATACTGTAGTCACTACGAAAACGCCAAACCCCCATGTTAAAGCCACTAGTGCCATTCATCGATGTATAAACAGATTTAGATCCTGAATTATATTTAGCTCCGCTAAGTGATAACGTATAATCAATGAATGCACCTACAATCCCCTCTTCCCAACGTGAAGGAGGTACCCATGAAGGATCAGAATATTGCAACCACGTTTGTGGAACCGTTAATTTAAGCGCAAGTGAAGGCAAATCAAACGTTAAATTTGTCCCTGTTAAAGGAGATAAATCTAAACACTGACCATCATGGTGTGTTAAAACTTTCTTTTCAGCTTCTTCTGTTAATCCCAATTTATCAAGGTTATTACTAGGCACACAGACTGTATTAAATATATTTTCTGAAGATGCTGTTTTTTCAACTGGGTAAACGGAAATTTTTTGACTAGGACCGATCCTTTCACCATTACTAAAAATAGTAAGATGATAATCTCCAGGCATAATATAACCAGCACTGTTAAATTGGCTAATATCAATATTTGCAGCATCAGAAGCATCAAGAATATCTGTATTAAATTCGACAGAATAAGCATAGAAACACGGTGACATTGTCAGTAAAAAAACTACTTTTGCCATATTTTTTGAAATTAGCATATTCATTCACCGTGATAATGTGATCAAAAAAAATAAATTATTATCTATTTATAATCGATTGAAAAATACACAAATGCAGAGTGTTTTCCCACTTCTACTATTTTATTAGTAAAAGCAAGTTCAATTTGATAATTTAATATAGGTTCTCTTTTTGCATCTTTAGCATGATATATAAGATGATCGATATAATAAGGCTTATTAGGAGAAATAACATTTTCATCTTCATCTAAAATATAAAATCCTAATCCGTTAGAACTTCCAGACATCGAAAATAGAGCATCATTATTTGCTTCTAATCCATTAAATTGAATATTTAATACTTTCTTATCTATATCACTATATTGGCTAACACAACTCGATAATCTTATATAAAACTTCTTTCTTAAATTTTCTCTCTTTATCTTATTATCAATGGAAGATAATGATATATCTCCAAATTGGATATATTGGTAACGATCTTCCATTTCAATAGAGCAAGGGGATGCTATAATTGACCCAACTAATGATGCATTACCTTTGAAGACTTTTGGTTTTATGCCATCAAAAGCAAAAGAGACTGATGATACAAAAAATAGTACTCCCATCATATTTAAAATAGTCAGATACTTATTTTTATTAAATTTCATCATCTCATTACCATTATTTAAATATGTATAGGGGAAGATCCCCTATACATATATTGATGCATTATTCGTATGAAATACGGAAGTCAGCGATAGCAGAGAATTCGCCTTCTTTAACTTCTTTAGATGCATCAACTGCTTTAGCTAAAGCAGTAAACTCAAGTACGTTAGTACCTTGTTTATTACGCATTTTAGTCAAGATATCAGTAGCTTCGCCAAATTTGTAAGAGTCGATCGCGATACCAACATTGTTAGCTTTAGTTCTGTCAGTTGCTAACAGAGTATTAGTTGCATCTGCATATGAGCGTCCATCAAATTGGATTTTCATTGTTTTAACAGGCAACCAATCACCATTTTCGTCTTTTTTGAATTTGTCGAAATTACATTGTTCTAATTTAATAGTGAATGCTCTTTCTCTTTCATTACCTTGTTCTAAGAACACACGAGAAATCTCACCAAATTTAACGGTTTGATTTAAACTTTCGTCAGCAATATTACATGGCGAATCAACAACAGAACCAACGAAGTTAACGACGCCATTATTATCAGCAATAGAACCGAAAGATGCTAAAGATAATGCCACTGCAGCGCCAACGATGCTTAATTTCTTAAATGTCATTATGTATACCTCAAAAGTAAGTTAATATCTGACTATCGTCATTTTTTTTAAAATAGTAGAGCTTATCCTAATTAAATTAAGATATTTAAAACGTTTAACCCAAGAACCTAGCTATTATTAATGGAGTAATTAATTTTTATTTTTTAATTACCCACCAAATTTTGTTACGCACATACTATAACTTGAAATATTTCTTTTCAATTTGTAAAAAACTTAGGGATAAATAAAAAATAGTAATGATTTAAGAAAAAATAGAGGATTAAAAAATTTAACACTATCAAAAAAAGATCTATAAGAAGCGAAATAAACCAAAAACCGAATTAAGACAATCCGCATTAGATTGGAATATTATTTTATCAATACTCGCATTATGATTAAAAATAGAATTATAAACCATAAATTAAGATTATTCTTGTCCTTTGATATTCAATAATAAACAGCAAAGTTACACGTAAAATACGTAAAATAAACACCTATTTAATTTTATAAACAAAATAATAACAAACAAAATAACGAATAATTGCAAATCAAAAATAACGTTCAATATGAAAAAACGAGATAATCGCTAAAATCAAAAAATAAAATTCACTATTAAGTCTTTATTTATCTATCAAAATTAGAATATCAATATAATTTTATTTTCACACATATAAAAACAAGCACTTTTACGTAATTATTAATAGTTTCTTTTTTAGATAATCACTCAATCGACGTCAAATAAATGTAATAAAAAAATAATATTTAAATTAAATTGATATGTCATAAAAATAATAATACAAGAACACAATAATGCTTTACTTTCAGTCAGTGACTAAGCATATTAGGACTCTATCGCATCTCCTTCACAAAAAATCGTAAAATGAGGTCTGTTTAATGTGGATTGAATTTATTCATCAAGATCACATTTTTCATTCTTAGATATTCACTTAGAAAAATCAGGTGTTATTATTTGTTTTGTTAATACCTTTCAACTCAATCTGAGGCTTTGATGCTGGAAAATGTAATCATCTGATAATCAGCGTCCCGACCTTTTCAGGCCGGACTGGTTATCAATGCACAGAAATCGAATGCAAACACCACTGTGTGTTTGTAGGTTTTGTACATGATGATTAAACAGGTTTTCCCGTATGAATTTATCCCGTCAAGAACAGCGAACCTTACACGTTCTCGCCAAAGGTGGACATATTATTTACGTTCGTAATACCTCTGGCCACATCACCGCAGTTGAATGCTACAGCCACGAAGGTCTATTACTTAGCAACTGTACACTCGCCGTATTCAAAAAACTCAAGGCTAAAAAGTTGATCAAATCCATTAATGGTCAACCCTATCGCATTAATACTATCGGACTGAAAAACGTTCGCGCCCAATTAGATAACCGTTAAGGAAAGGATGATGGATATCCCACGTATTTTTACTATTAGCGAAAGTGAACATCGTATTCATAACCCATTCACACCTGAAAAATACGACACACTAGGTCGCGTGTTACGCATGAAGCCAGACTCACATATTCTTGATCTCGGCAGTGGCTCTGGAGAAATGCTCTGTACCTGGGCGCGTGATTACGGCATTACGGGTACTGGCATCGATATGAGCCCGCTTTTTACTACACAAGCAAAGCTACGCGCCAAAGAACTTGGCGTTAATAAACAAGTTCATTTTATTCATAATGATGCAGCAGGTTACGTCATGAGCGAAAAGTGTGATGTAGCGGCTTGCATCGGTGCGACATGGATTGCAGGCGGATTTGCCGGGACGATTGAACTACTGGCTCAGAGCCTTAAACCAGGCGGGCTCTTACTCATCGGCGAACCCTATTGGCGTCAGCTACCCGTATCAGACGAGATAGCTCAGTCCTGTGGTGTCAGCTCGCTGGCTGATTTTCTTACGCTTCCTAGACTTATCAGCGCATTCGATGAACTCGGCTACGATATAGTAGAAATGGTACTGGCAGATCAGGAAGGTTGGGATAGGTATGAAGCTGCGAAATGGCTGACTATGCGCCATTGGTTAGAGGAAAACCCCGATGATGACTTTGCACTAGAAATTCGACAGGAATTGACTATTGCCCCTAAACGCCACGTAACTTATACGCGAGAATACATTGGCTGGGGAGTTTTTGCACTCATGTCCAGATAAATTGAGCTAGGCGATATAGTTAAATAACTATATCGCTTTTTATTTATAAAAGTTTCTTCTGTACGAATAATATTTGACTTAAGTTAAATAGTGAATAGAGATAGATAACTATAAGATATTTTTACATAGAACAGGATGAGGCTGTATTATTAGAGCTCGTTTAATTGCACCGATCTGCTTTAATCAAACAGGACACTTTAATAATGGAATATAATCCAATTGTTGAGGTGTTAAATGAAAAAACGAACAAATAGATTTTATACCACGGAGTTTAAGCAAGAGGCGGTCGCATTAGTCACCGAGCAAGGTTATAGCGTGTCAAAAGCGGCAGCGTCTTTAAGGATCACCGATAAATTACTTTATAACTGGAAAGCAAAATTCGACGCTGAGCAATCCAGTAGCAGCTTGAATTCAGATGAGAGAGATGAGCTATTAAGGCTACGAAAGGAAAATAAAGAACTTAGGATGGAGAAAGAGATCCTAAAAAAAGCCAGCGCCCTCCTGCTAAAGAAAACCAAGTAGCGTTTAAAACGATTAAGCAATTATCTTCACAGTTTCCCGTGCTGAAGCTCTGCAAGTTAATGAAAACAAGCCGTTCTGCCTATTACGCTTGGCTCAAACATCCTGCAAAACTGATCACCGCAAAACAACTTAGCCTGTACCGCAGAGCTAAAGTTATCTTTGAACAGAGTCACAATAGCTTAGGTTATAGAACGTTACGTAAACGGTTATGCAAAGAGGGCTTTAGTATGAGTGCATGGCTTAGCGTGGTCTAGTCGTCACTCAGCGTATCGCCTACAAAATCACCACAAAACGCAAACACAGTGATGCGGTAGCCGATAATTTGCTAAATCAAAATTTTAATCCTCATGCGCCTAACGAAGTTTGGGCGGGTGATGTGACTTATTCAAAAACAGGGGAAGGCTGGATGTATTTAGCCATCGTGATGGACTTATATTCTCGCCGTACTGTGGGTTGGCACATCGATAAACGAATGATGGCAGATTTAGTCAGTAAAGCCTTGATGAAAGCGTATAACTTACGCCAGCCCGAAAAAGGCTTAGTCTTTCATAGTGATAGGGGATCACAATATACGAGTAAGCGCTATCGTCACTTACTGACAAGTTATGGTATTCGAGCAAGTATGGGCGATGTCGGAGCCTGTTGGAATAACGCCGTTGTTGAACGTTTTTTGGGTAGCTTAAAGCACGATTGGGTACTAAAAATCCCACAGCTGACTCGGAAACAGATGAAAGAAGATGTTACCGCGTATATGCGCTATTACAACCAAGAAAGGCTTCATACTGCCAACGGTGATCTGCCACCCATTGAGTATGAACAAAATTCCTTAAGAAAAGTGTCCTGATTTACTTGTGCAGAACATGTCATCCATTAAAACGTTCTACATACATGAGAGATTCATTTTTATGAGTCTCTCATGATTAAATTTGAAACAAAAAGGTATTGAATATCCCTCTAATAAAAATTAGAGATCATTATTGATATTATTCACTGTAAATCTAACAATAGGAGATACTCATTTTTCGTGTACCTTTATAAAAATACGGTTAACTAATAAAAATAGGTAATTTGACTTAATTTTTCCTTATAAATCAACGCTGTTACAATTTGAAACAAAATACATATTTTGTTACATATTAAAAATCCATGTACATTAGAACGGACTGGCTTTAGCGAGATTTCGGACATTTACGAAAGTGAATTGTGTAAATAAATACATCTATTATAAGAAACGAAAGCAGTAAATATCCTGTGAACAATTATTTTACGCTAAGTCACTTATCCTACGAGGATACAACGCCCTTTCTCTTCTGCCCCTTTCTTTACTTCCTTTCAAAATTACTTAAGCTACTCTTATCAAATCGCAGTGCGCACTGGCTGATTTTTATCGAAAGGACTTCAACAAAATGATTTTGTTGAGAAACGATTACTCTCTGTAAATTAAGGACTTGCCATGCCAACGCCATGCTATATCTCTATCGAAGGGAAAACCCAAGGTAACATCACTGCGGGTGCATTTACCGCAGAATCCGTCGGTAATATTTATGTTCAAGGCCACGAAGATGAAATGCTGGTGCAAGCATTCTCTCACGTAGTTACCGTGCCGACTGATCCACAATCGGGTCAACCTTCAGGTCAACGTGCCCATAAACCTTTCCGTTTTACGGTGGCATTAAATAAAGCGGTTCCTCTGCTGTATAACGCATTAGCCTCAGGCGAAATGTTGCCAAAAACGACCTTAAAATGGTATCGCACTTCGGTTGAAGGGAAACAAGAGCATTTCTTCACCACCACATTAACCGATGCGACTATCGTCAACATCGATTGCCAAATGCCACACTGCCAAGATCCAGCCAAATCAGACTTCACACAACTGATCGAAGTCTCTCTTTCTTATCGCAAAATTGACTGGGAACACACGGTTGCAGGCACGTCTGGCTCTGACGACTGGCGCGCCCCTCTCGAAGGTTAATCCTTCTTTTCACCTGCACACCAAGGTGTGTGGGTGTTTCTTTGTATTTTCTTAATGGATAAAACAAGCGGTAGCTTGCTCAGTGGATATTGGAGCGAATGATGTTTGCGAAAGATAAAAAAAATAATCTCACCTCTCAGCTTGGTGGATTAAAAAAGAAGGCACTCAATAAAGCGCAGGATCTAGCTATTGCTAAAGCAACATCGACACTTTCGGCCTCTACTCAGCAAACGCTCGCTACAGCTCAAACGGCACAACAAGGGCTTTCTCAAGCCTCATCAATGGCCTCTCAAGCCTCATCGCTTATTCCCGGCAGCGGTTTTGCCGGTGGAATAAATAACGACGATGTACCGGGGCTTACCTTCTCTGAAGGATTGGCTAAAAATAAAGCCTATGCGCAACTGTTAGATTCGCTATTAGGCGCGGTATCGCCTTCTGGTTTGGTTTTCACCTGCCAAATTGCTGGCTTACCGGAAAGCACCTTTCAAGTTACAGAATTTAATTTAAACGAAGGGTTATCACGTTTGTTTTCGCTGTCAATTAGCGCAGTCACGACTTTGCCTTTTATCGATTTTCAATCGCTATTGGGTGTGGCTTCATCGTTAACGGTTAAGCGTAATGGCAAAGAAGTTCGTACTGTACGAGGGATCTTAGCCGGTGCCGTACAAGGCAATACCGACGGCGTAAAAACGTGGTATCACTTCGATATTCGCCCTGAAATGTGGGTGATGACGCTTAATCAAGACAGCCGTATTTTCCAGCATAAAAAAGTGCCTGAGATTTTAAAAACGCTGTTGGAAGAAGCCCATATCAAAGCAGACAGCAAATTTTACCGTGATGATTTACACCAAAAACGCCCCTATACCACGCAAAAACGGGAATCTGCCTATACATTTTGGTGTCGTTTAGCCTTTGAAGAAGGAATTAATTTTTGGTTTGAAGAGAACCAACTGTTTTACAGCGATGAACATATGGGCATGACGGCGGGGATTCACCTGACCTATAACCCGCAAGCTGAAAGCGATATTACAGATAGCACAGCGACCACATGGCAATACGGTGAATATCTCTGTGTGGATGAAACCATTCAAAAAGATAATAATTTTATTCGCCCTTCTTACCCATTAGCGCATCAAGCCAAACTAGAAAAAGGCGGTCAACATAGCGTGTTCGAAAGCTATGGACGCTTTCAAGAAGATGCGCAAGCTGCCCCTTTAACTGCCATTCGTTTTGAACAACTGCGCAACGGCAGTCGTGTTGGACGTGCCAGCACCAACTGTTTTGCCTTAATGCCGGGCAAGATTTTCTCGCTGAGCAATCACCCTAGTTTAATGATGAATGATAACTGGCAAGTTATTCAAGTTTCGCATCATGGCGTGCAGCCGTTAGCGGATAACAGCGGTGGCGAAGGTACACAGCTTTCTAATAGCGTCGAATTTATTCCCGGCACACAAGAATGGCGACCGCCACATCATTACAAACCGACGGCGGATGGTGATGAAGTTGCCACGGTGGTAGGCCCTCCCGGTGAAGAAATTTACGTCAACGAAGTGGGTGCCGTAAAAGTCTATTTTCATTGGGATCGCTATGGCAAGCCCGATCACAGTGCCTCGTGCTGGGTGCGTGTGGCAATGGGTTGGAGTGGCAATGGCTATGGTTTTTCTGCTGTACCCCGTATCGGGCAAGAGGTGATTGTCTCTTATCTTAATGGCGATATTGATAGACCGATTATCACAGGGTGCACCTATAACGGTCGCAACGCCCCCCCGCTGAAATTTCCTGAAAATATGACTCGCACAACAATCAAAACTAAAACTCATAAAGGCGATGGTTTTAACGAACTGCGCTTTGAAGATGCCGGTGGCAAGCAAGAGATTTTTATTCATGCACAGAAGGATATGAATACGGTGGTGCTCAACAATCGCACCACACATGTACTTAATAGCCACGCTGAGATCATAGATAAAAATCAAGAGATGCAGGTAAAAGGTAATCGCACAGAGACCATCAAGGAAAATAACACCGAAACCGTCGGTCAACATAAAAAAATCAGTGTGGGTAATACATTAGCCATCGATGCAGGCGATGCCCTTGAACTGCGTTGCGGTGCCAGCGTGTTAAGAATGGATAGTGCAGGCCATATCACCATTAATGGGACGGAATTTAGTTTTGAAGCCTCAGGTCCGGTGCAGATCACAGGCAAAGATGTCGATATCAACTAGGGGTTTTGGATGTTAGCTCACATTATTAACCAGACTCCTTTTCCTCATTTTTCCTTTGAAAAACTGGGGTATAAAGATGAGCATTGGCAAACTATTGCGGTAAAAGTTACTTGTGATTTTGATCCTCTCACGGGCATGTGTGACATTGCGGATGAGCAAAAGTCGCTCATTATGGCGGATGTTTACCGAACAACGCCTGAAAATAGCAGTTTATTGCACGAAACAGATCTTGTGTCTTATAAGCCCAATGCTGAAATTTATCTTGTGGGTACTGCTCGAACATTAGATGAAACGCCTTTGGCTCAGTGGGAAACCGAGTTCTCAATAGGTCAAATACACAAGAAGTTGACTATCAGTGGCCCTCGTTATTGGGAGCATCACCATGATTGGCAATTAAGCTCTCCACAGCCCATTTCTGCCTTACCGCTTATTTATGAAAATACTTATGGTGGCAAGAATAGCCATCAAAAAGCTTATGAGAAAAACCCTGTTGGTTTAGGTTGGTATGAAAATCGCTATCTTGATAAAGCGCTTCAATACCCAGCGCCTCAAATTCACTATCCCTTTTCAGAGCAAGTATTTCAGCTGAATAAACCGTGGGAGGTTGCAGGCTATGGGCAATATAGTCGTTGGTGGCAACAACGATCACAATTTGCGGGTACCTATAAAGACAAATGGCTCAATCACATAAAACCTTATTATCCTGATGATTTTAAGTCTGATTTCTTTATGAGTACGCCCGTTGACCAACATCAACAAGGCTTTTTTGTAGGCAATGAACGCCTCTCACTGAGTGGTTTCTTTGCACAAACGCCTCGTGTAGATCTTGCTTTGCCTAATATTGGTTTTGTCGCCATTCCTCATTTTTCTCATTCAAAAACGCCCTATGAGTTATTAGCGCTAGACACAATATGTGTGTCGCTTGATGAACAAAAGCTATACCTCACATGGCGTTATCGCCAATTGATCTCGACGATGGAAAGCACGCTGCAACTTCAAGCTTATAAGTTGTAATAAGGATATTACTCATGACAAAAAAAATCGTCGGGAATAAAAATGCCGATTACTGCGTTATCGCCACAGGTCCTGATGTTTGCCAAGTCGGCAATGTTGTTGTTCCTTTTGACAGCTTTCAGCAACTCAGTGCAGAAAAAACCTATGTTTCCACGGTACGCGTGAATGGTGTACCGACATTAACCGTGGGAAGTGTGATTAAAGGAACACAAGGAAATACGGGCTCTGGCATTATTTCGGGCACCAGTTTAGGGCGTGGGAACTGCGTTATTACTAGTGGCTCACCAACCGTGCGTTTTTGTGGACAATCGGCGGCTTTTCATGGCTCTGACGTCTTGATGAACAATAATAATGTACCAGGTCGCCTCTATTCTGAAGAAAAAGCCCGACAAAAAGCCAATGAAGCTACCGAGATTTCTGCTGAAGCACCGCCTAAAAAAAAACGTCCAGAGGAGATGACCTATCAAGAACTGAAGCGCTTGATGGACGATACATACCATGAAGCGGAATTAATTGGCGGAGAAAACTTACCAGATACCACCATAGGTGCAGGAAAAGGCTTTTTAAATGGTTTAATTGGTTTGGCTGAAACCGTTGCCAAAGCCAATGCCGTCAGTGCCTCCTATCAAATGGAATCGCAAGCCTATGGTCCAGCAACATGGTTTATGTCAGAAGAAGGAAAACAACAATACGCAGAGACAATGACGTCACTTGCTCATGAAATGCGCAAAGAGGAAAACTTACCCCAATTTGAACGGCTAAAGTACGACAACCAAGCACAAGAATCAGGCGCCTTAATAGAAGAAGTGGGTGAATACGTTTTTCTCACTAAAGCGGCAGCTGGCTTACTACAAAATGGCATTAAAGCATTACCTCGACTCATTAGAAAAGATCCACCTCCGCCGAAAGAAGTCACGGTAATAACAAAACCGCAAGGCGAAAACAGTGCCAATATAAAACCCAATAAATCCTGCAACAATAAAGCGGTCTGTGAATCCGATCCTGTGAACGTTGCCACAGGTGATTTTATTCAAGTTTGGGATGTGCTCTCCCTTTCAGGGCTTTTACCCATTTCATTACAACGAACCTATCGTTCCACAGGCTCCTCCTCTGGATTATTTGGCCCCAAATGGACAGATAACTGGTCGATATTCTTAGAAATTCAATCAGAGAATATTATTTATCACAATGAGGAAGGGGCACAAATCACCTATCCTTATACGGATAATCACCTCAATATCCGTAATGTTTATTATCCCCATGTTCTACTCTCTGGTGAGATAGAAGCTAACATTGGTTTATTCGATAATCGCACCCAGTTGACGCATCATTTCAACCATATCGATGGTTCTTATCGACGTCTCTCTGCCATTACAGATAATAATCATCAACGCATTGATTTTATTTACAACGAACAACACCAATTAATCTCTGTATCGCGTAATGGTATTACTGCGCTTTATTTGAATTACCATTCTCATCAATTAAACCATATCACCTTAGCTAATAAGGTTATCTCTCAGCCTTTAGTGACTTGTCAGTATGATAAACAAGGTTATTTAAGTGAATGTAATGCCTACCAGCAAAATCACTTATGGCATGAATATACTGCCGAAGGTTTTATGTCTCGTTGGCATGATACAGATCAAACGGATTATTACCTCGAATATGACAAATACGGCAGAGCGATAAAAAACAGCTCACCCTCCGGCTATTGGTGTGGTGGTTTTATTTATGATGATATTCATAAGATGACCACCTATTTCAACAATGAAGGTGAGCAAGCTTACTATTATTATAATGATGCCGGTCTCGTTACACATGCGATTGATGCATTAGGGCGTGAAACCAAAACACAGTGGCATAATAATCAAAAAATAAGTGAAACCAATGCATTAGGGCAAACGACGTCTTATCTCTATCATTATGATGGCAATATTGCGCAAATTACCTTTCCTGATGAGCGATCCATTGAGTATCAATATAATACTCAAGGTCAGTTGATAGAATATGTCTCCCCCTTTGGTGATAAATGGCAACTCACCTACGACGATAAAGGTAATTTAACCACAGTTACCGATCCACAAGGTCGCCAACAAGCCTATGAATACAGTCAACATGGTGAACTACTTAAAGCTATTCAGCCGAATGGTGCGCAGTGGCACTATGAATATAACCAAGCGAATCAATTAATAAAAAGCACCAACCCTTATCAACATAGCTCGGAATACCAAAGTGATGAGCTAGGTCGATTACTGCAAGTCACCAATGCACTAAACCACACCACTCGCTATCAATACAGTAAAGAGCATGATGGTGTTAACGGCAGTCTCAGCGATATTTTATTGCCTGATGATATCCATCAACATATTGAATATGACAGCGAACGCCGAGTTGTTGCTGTCACCGATGGCGAAGGCAAAACTACGCGCTATCGCTATGGTCCCTTTGATTTATTACTCGCCACCATACGCCCTGATGGGACGGAAATTCGCTTTGAATATGACTCACTTACACGACTCAAAAACGTCATCAACGCCACCGGTGATGTCTATTCTTATAAGCGCGATAAAGCCGGTCAAATTATTCGTGAAGTGGATTTTGCTGGACGTGAAATTCAATATCGCTACGACCGCTTAGGGCGACGTATTGCGACTCGTTATCCGGATAATCATGAGCTACGTTATCATTATGATGAGACAGGATTAGTCACCGAACAAAGCATTTGGCTTGCTGATGATATTGAGCATAAATGCCTTTCTACAACCACGTATCAATACAATGAACGTTTGCAACTTATTCGTGCCACCAATCCTGATTCGGTGGTGGAATTTGAGTATAACGACCAAGGACATTTATGTTGCGAGCGTATTAATGGACAAGAGATTACGCATCAATGGGATGAGAAGCACGATATTCTCACTCAAACCCGCTTTGGTGAGCGTGAGCTTAATTATGCCTTTGGTCAACTTCATGAACTGACTTCCCTGCAAGTCAATCAACATGCCCCTTTGCAATTTAGCTACAACGCCTTAGGACAAGAGTTTTTACGCCAAAGCAAAGCGGGTTTTGCTAATTCTAGCCATTACACCGCCACCGGATTATTGGCCCATCAACGTGCAGGACGGGGAACGGAGTCCTTTTTACAGTCATTACACGATAATCCACTTCAACCACCTATTTCGACCGATGTTCATCGAGGTTATCAATACGATAAAGCCTTTAATCTGGTCAATATCGATGATGCTCGCTGGAACCGCACACAATATCGCTATAACGCCAACGACCAAATTGTTGAAACCCAATACAGCAACCAGTTTGAACGCCAAAGCGAGAAGTTTCAGTACGATAACAATCTCAATATCACAGAGCATCAGTTTATTCCATCTGATGCGCATGGTGCGTTTTTACAACTGGCGCAGCAGCAACAAAAAGGCCGTGTCACTCGCCGTATCACCGCCAAAGGTTATCAAGACTA
>NZ_JAABNK010000002.1:0-63584 GCF_009915965.1 Proteus sp. G2300 | reverse complement strand
GGGAACTGCCAGGCATTAAATAAGACGAGAAAGCCAACCCACTGGGTTGGCTTTTTTGCGTTTGTACTTTTAAATAGAACAAATGATGAGAAAATTAAATGCCCCCGATATAGGGCATTTTTATTTCTATTATTAATGAATAATTAACAAAAATTATGACGAGAGAATGCTGCTAGTACCGTTCTTTCTGAAATTTCTAAATAGTCTTCCATTGCTATTGCTGCTTCTTGTGCTTTTCCATCCATTAAAAGCATTAAAATTTGTTCATTCTTCTCAATATAAGGTGCATGTAGCAATTGAGGATCATTTAATAAACCGAATGCTAAGCGCAATTCTGCTAAAATAAGTTGGTACTGTTTAAATAATCTGGGGCTATCAGAAAGCTCAACGATAGCGGTATGAAAATGCATATTACAGGTTCCTACACTGTTCCAATCTTGTTGTTTTTGAAACTTTTTTGCTTGATTAACATTATCTTGCATTTTAATAATGGCAGGGTGCATAGGATAAGAATGTCGTAACGCATCACACTCAATTAACCGTCTTACACGATAAATATCCATAATCGAGGCCATATCTGGCACTGAAACAAAAACACCACGATTAGGTTTATAAGTTAAAAGCCCTTCTTGAGTTAGAACACGAAAAACCTCTCTTAAAGTATTACGAGATATCTCTAGCGTTTCACTTAATGCGGTTTCTGAAAGCCTTTCGCCAGGAGGTAATTCTCCGATAGTGATCTTTTGCCGAATAATATTGGCGACTTTTTGAGAAAGAATTTGTGGTGATGTTTTTTTCTGCATTATCTTCTGCTATTAGCTTAATAGAAACATCTATTCTATCAGTGAGCTTTACAATATATAACCTCTATTGTCGCGGTATGTTGCCCTTATCACCCTCTACGTTGTTACTTTCTGTTTCTTTTTATTAACAAAATTGAATTTTTGTTCGTCAATTTTTAGTACTCAAATTTATTTTTCTTCATTTAAACGCACTATTTTTGTGCATCTTTTCTTTTTATGCCTCATTCTCGTGCATTTTTAATACGAATAAACTATCACCAATTGTCAAGAAAATGTTAAAAATGCGATCTTCTTTACACTTTTATCATCTCATATTTAAATCTATTTGCTTATTTATTCATCTATTATTAATTGTTCAACAATCTAATATCAGATGATTAACAATTACGTGTTCATGCTCAACAATGGCATGTAAATTGCCTTAGTAATAATAATTAAAATAATGATGATAAAGGGGGTAGCTTATGGCTACACAAGATTCTGCAAATACAGCTCCAACTTCGTTTATAAAAAATAGACGTTCTTCACTGATTGCCGCTATTTTTTTAATGGCAACCTCGGCAATAGGTCCCGGCTTTATTACACAAACTGCAACTTTTACAGCGACAATGGGGGCTGCATTTGCATTTGGGATCTTAGCGTCGATCGTGATTGATTTTATTGTGCAACAAAGCATTTGGCGAGTGATCACGGTAACCAATATGCGCGCTTCAGATATTGCCAACAAAGCTATTCCAGGTAGTGGTTATTTGTTAGCAATCTTAGTTATCTTCGGTGGCTTGGTTTTTAACGTCGGTAATATAGCAGGCGCAGGATTAGGGCTTAATGCTATGGTTGGGCTAGATCCTAAATGGGGAGGGATCTTAAGTGCATTACTTGCGATCTATATTTTCTCTTCGCGTAAAGCCAGTAATTTTATTGACCGTATGATTATTGTTCTTGGCCTTGTCATGATCTTACTGACTGTTTTTGTCATGTTTGCTTCTAATCCGCCTCTTGGTGAAGCATTAAAACAAACGGTTTTACCTGATTCTATTAACTTTGCCACAATTACCACTATTGTTGGCGGGACAGTAGGAGGGTATATCTGTTATGCCGGTGCTCATCGTCTTCTTGATAAAGGAACAACGGGGATTGAGAACATTGAAGCGGTATCGAGTGCCGCAACGAAAGGTATCTTAGTTGTTGGATTGATGCGCTACATTTTATTCCTTGCTATTTTGGGTGTTGTAGCTAGTGGCGTAACATTAGATATTTCTAGTCATGCTGCAAATCCTGCTTCTCAAGCATTTCAGCATGCTGCGGGTTTAACCGGATTACGTATCTTTGGTCTTATTTTATGGGCCGCGGCTCTTACTAGTGTTATTGGTGCTGCTTACACTTCTATGTCATTTATTACAGTGTTTAAAAAAGAGATCACAGAGCGCCAACGTAATATCGCAACTATTATCTTTATTGCTGTTTCATTAGCTATTTACATGATGATGGGAACAGCCCCTGCGGCTTTATTAGTCTTTGCAGGTGGTTTTAATGGTTTGATTTTACCTATTGGTATGACGCTGTTTATTTTTGTTGCATGGCGTCGTCAAGACTTAATGAATGGCTATAAATATCCAGCATGGCTGTTATGGTCAGGCATTTTAGTCTGTTTGCTGACTTGGTATATGGGCATCATGTCAGTAGGTGCGATTTTCAACTACCTCAAGATTGTTTAAAGGAATAATAACAATGATAAATGCCATCGATTTAAACAGTGATTTAGGTGAAAGCTTCGGTCAATGGAGCATGGGCAATGATGATTCGGTACTCGAAATAGTCAGTAGTGCCAATATTGCCTGTGGTTTTCATGCGGGATCCCCTGAGGGAATTCTGAAAACATTAAAAGCGGCAAAACTGCATAGTGTCGCGATTGGTGCACATGTTGCCTATCCTGATTTAGTAGGTTTTGGCCGTCGTAATATGGATATCGCTAGTGATGAATTAACCGCTGATGTGATTTATCAAATAGGCGCTTTGCAAGGATTAGCTAAAGCTGTTGGTATGAACGTGACTTATGTTAAACCGCATGGTGCGCTTTATAACACAATAGCTCATGATAAACGCCAAGCAATTGCGGTTATTGAGGCTATTCTTGCGATTGACCCTCAACTTACCTTAGTTGCTTTAGCGGGATCATCTTTGATTACCCTTGCAAAAGAAAAAGGGCTTCGTGTAATAGCGGAAGCATTTGCAGACAGAGCTTATCACGCTGATGGTACGCTGGTTTCTCGTAAAAAAGAGGGCGCTGTTTTACATGATCCGAAACGTGTTGCACAACGTATGTTGCAACTTGTACAAGAAGGGGGAATTGAGTCTATAGAAGGTATTTTTACTGCTATAGAAGCAGATTCTATTTGTGTTCATGGTGATAGTCCTGATGCAGTCAATTTAGCTAAAAGCGTAAAAGAAACTTTGCTAAATCATGGTGTTGCAATTAAACCATTTGCGCCTGCTTTACTGAAAAGTGAGAGCTAAATATGACAAACTTAATGAAAGCAACGGCTGATGCAATCACCAAAGCACAAGAGGCTCGATTAGCCATTCGTCATGGCTTATCGATACCAACAGCAGGAATGGCGAGAGGAATGACACAAGCTAATATGATTAGTTTGCCTCGTGATTGGGCATTTGACTTCTTACTTTATGCTCAGCGTAATCCTAAAAGTTGTCCGATATTAGATGTTTGTGAATCAGGTAGTTATCGTACTGTTTTAGCGAAAGGTGCCGATCTGCGTACTGACATTCCTCTTTACCGTGTTTGGGAAAATGGCAAATTAGCGGATGAAATTACGGATGCTACTGAAATTTGGGCACAACATCCCGATCTTGTTACGTTTCTTATTGGTTGTAGTTTTACTTTCGAAACGCCCATGTTAGAAGCGGGGATTGAAATTCGTCATATCACAGATAACAGCAATGTCCCGATGTATAAAACGAATCGCTTGTGTCGTCCAGCAGGGCGATTAGAAGGTGAATTAGTGGTTTCAATGCGTCCTATTCCGGCTGATAGAGTTGCTGATGCGGTAATGATCAGTGGTCGATTTCCTTCGGTACATGGTGCACCGGTACATATAGGTTCACCTGAAATGCTTGGTATTAAAGATATCATGTCGCCAGATTTTGGTGCACCAGTGAGAATTGAACAAGGTGAGATCCCTGTATTTTGGGCTTGTGGTGTAACACCTCAAGCCGCGGTAATGCGCTCGGGTGTTCCCTTTGCATTAAGTCATGCACCAGGACATATGTTTATTACTGATGTGCCTGATGTAGCTTATCACGTATAAGGGAGGAAGATGCTTTGCGCTTTTTACCTGTTAATTTATCGCATTTATTAGTTGAGCTATCTTCTTTAAAAGAGACTCTCGCATTCTATGAGTCAGTTAAGCAAGCTGATATTAAAGCGATCCAAGATATTGTTCCAGCGGCAAAAACACTCTTAATTCATTATACGCCGTGGCTAATCACAGCTGAAGAACTTGTTGTTCAGCTTCGACAATTAGAAGTCAAAGCGGTATCAGCACGTCAAACACAGTCATTAACGATCCCGGTTCATTACCAAGGGGAAGATCTTAGTGAAGTAGCTGAATTATTAGGTATAACTATAAATGAAGTGATCTGTAGGCACACAGAACAAACCTATCAAGTTGCATTCACTGGTTTCGCTCCAGGTTTTGCTTATTTGATTGCAGATGAAACTCAGCTTTATGTGCCTCGTCGCAAAACGCCTCGTACACGCATCCCCGCAGGGTCGGTCGGATTAGCGGGCGAGTTTAGTGGAGTTTATCCGCAACAAAGCCCTGGTGGCTGGCAACTTATTGGTACCACAGAAATAAAGATGTGGGATCTCTCACGTGAACAACCCGCTTTTTTATTACCGGGAAATGAAGTGCATTTTGTTGATGCACAAAAATCACCGATAACCGTTTCACTACCGGAGAAAAAAGCCATAGTCGCTTCCCCGCTCTCATTAAATGATAAAGGGCTATATGTTATTTCAGCAGGGTTACAAACTTTATTTCAAGATGAAGGCCGACTTGGTGCTGCATCAATGGGAGTATCTGCTTCAGGTGCACTTGATAAACCCGCTTTACATGCGGCCAATCGTTTAGTGGGTAATCCCACAACTTTTGTTGCACTCGAGATAACCCAAGGTGGACTGACACTTAAAGCACGACAAGATTGTGTTATTGCCTTAACTGGAGCGAATTGTTCTATTTTACTAAAATCTGAGTCGGGTGAGAGTGAATATCCATCGAACTATCAACCTATTGATGTTCGTCGTGGTGATGAAATTATTTTAGGTATACCAACAACTGGGGTGCGTAGCTATCTTGCTGTGAGAGGGGGATTTGAATTACCTAAAGTTTTAGGCAGTCAGTCTTTTGATACCTTAGCGCAAATTGGCCCTCATGCTCTACAAGAAGGAGATGTACTTCACCTTAATAATGAAAGTGCATCAAACAGTATTATTGTGGAGGAACAACCGACATTAACTCTACCAAAAGAAGGGGATATCGTTACACTCGATGTTGTTTTAGGGCCTCGTACGGACTGGTTTACCGCAGATGCAATAAAGACGCTGACCTCTCAATTATGGCAGGTCACACCACAATCTAATCGTATTGGCTTACGTTTATTGGGCGAAACACCTCTTGTGCGTGAGGAACAACAAGAATTATCGAGTGAAGGTACCTGCATTGGTGCAATACAAGTTCCGATTAATGGGCAACCTGTTTTGTTTCTTAACGATCACCCATTAACAGGAGGATATCCTGTTATTGGCGCTGTTGCTGAATATCACTTACCACTCGCAGGGCAGATCCCTGTTAACGCTAAAATTCGTTTTAATCCAATTACCGAATTTCAAGAATATTGATAGGAGAATGCCACTCATGACAACAATTAACCAAAAACAACGAGTGAAGCATAGAGTACTTATTGCAAACCGAGGTGAAATTGCAGTTCGTATTATTCGAGCTTGTCAGGACTATGGTGCGACTTCCATCGCTATTTACGCCAATGATGATATTGATGCACTACACGTTCGTCTTGCTGATGAAGCTTATGGACTTAATGGCAACTTACCGAAAGAAAGCTATTTAGATATCGATAAAATTATTGATATCGCACGTAAAAATAAAGTGACTATGATCCACCCAGGCTATGGTTTTCTTTCAGAGCGTGCGGATTTTGCAGCTGCGGTACAAGAAGCCGGATTTATTTGGGTTGGGCCAAATCCTGAAACGATTGAGGTACTTGGCGATAAAGTGAAAGCGCGTAAGATTGCGCAATCAGTTGGTGCTCCTCTTGTTAATGGTACTGCGGATCCCGTTAATGATGCTAAAGAAGTATTAGATTTTGCCAAGCAATATGGTTTACCTGTTGCCATCAAAGCCGCTTTTGGTGGTGGTGGGCGAGGCTTAAAAATTGCCCATAAAATGGAAGAAATTGAAGAACTTTACCATTCCGCAGTACGGGAAGCAGTGACCGCATTTGGCCGTGGCGAATGTTATGTTGAACAATTCTTAGATAAACCTCGTCATATTGAAGCGCAAATTATTGCCGATAAACTAGGCAATGTTGTGGTTGTCGGGACACGAGATTGTTCACTACAACGTCGTAATCAAAAGCTTATTGAAGAAGCGCCAGCACCTTATTTGACAGACGAACAACGTGAACGTATTCACCTGTCGGCTAAAGATATTTGTGCTAAAGCAGGTTATGTGGGTGCAGGTACAGTTGAGTTTTTATTAAGTGCAAATGGCACTATCTCATTTTTAGAAGTGAATACACGCTTACAAGTGGAGCATCCTGTTACAGAAGAAACGGCGGGTATCGATTTAGTGATCGAGCAGTTACGTATTGCTGAAGGTTTACCGCTAAGTATTGATAAAACGCCTGTTCCTCGGGGTCACTCTTTTGAATTTAGGATCAATGCAGAAGATCCCGCCAAAGGTTTTTTACCTACACCAGGCTTAATTACGCATTTTTCTCAGCCTTCAGGTCCAGGTGTGCGAGTTGATAGTGGTTTTACTGACAATAATCAGGTTTCACGCCAATTCGATTCTATGATGGCAAAATTGATAGTGACAGGTGCAACTCGCGAACAAGCTATTGCACGGGCTCGTCGAGCATTATCCGAATTTAAAATTGAAGGGGTAGCAAGTGTATTGCCTTTCCATTGTGAAATGATGGAGCATGCCGATTTTACTGAAGATTTCAAAGTGCATACCCGTTGGATTGAAACAGATTTTCAGGCAAAAAATACCCATTTCCCTCGTAGCACACCTGCAAAAAATGAAGAGCTTGTTCGTACTTTTATTGAAATTGATGGTCGTCGTCATGAACTGGCTTTACCTGCTCAATTACTTTCGCTCTCTGCGGCAATACCAACAGCTATTAAAGCTAGTCATGAAAAAGAAGAGAATGAAAAAGCTGTGATAGCGCCAATCTCTGGCGTATTACATAGCTGGATCTTATCTGATGGTGATAAAGTTAAAGAAGGCGATGTCATCGCTATTATGGAAGCAATGAAAATGGAAGTTCAGGTGGTTGCATCTCGTGGCGGGGTATTATTACAAAAAGCTAAAACAGGTGATTATTTTTCTGCTGAAACTATTTTAGCTGAAATAAATTAGATGTATTAAAAATTAATATATTGATTAATAAGGGTAATATTAATCTTTAGACGTCGCCCTTTAATATGAGTAAATTTCGTATTAAGGGGCTTTTTTATAATAATTTTATTTATATATCTATTTGTTATATCTAATTCCTTTTGGTTATAAGTTATTTTGCCTATAATCTAGGCTCGCTAAATTATCAGCAAAAGGAAATAAGATGTTACTCGTCTCACAACTGCTTATTGGCGCTGCAATAGGGTTAGTTATTACAACGACTGGTGTTGGAGGAGGTGTTATTTTATTGCCTGTCCTGATTTATCTTTTTGGCATGAATGCATTAGCGGCAGTGGCAACGGCTAATTTGCTATCGATGTTAATGAAACTTTCGTCTTCTTATATCCATTTTCGTCTAGGTAATATTCCATTAAAACCTGCATTATTAATTTTGGCGATTATGTTTCCTGCGACTTTTTTAGCGAGTTATGGGGTGACGTGGTTGGGATCGCAGCCTCAATATTACGATCGTGTTGAATCAGCGATTAATATTTTAATGATCGTTGCTATCGTATTTTCATTGATCTTATTTTTACAGCGAATGATAAGAAGGTCAGCAATTTCAGATCCTCTAATTGTTTTGCCACCACCTTCTACAGTGACTTTTTCTTCCTTATTTGTACCAGGAATGAGTGCGGGGTTTGTGCTTGGAGCAACGGGAGTGGGAGGGGGATTAGTGGTATTGCCTGTATTAATGCGGTTTGCACAAATGGGGATTAAAGAGGCGATAGGTACTTCTATTTTTATCACGACCATTCTTTCTGGTGGTTCAGCTATCGCTTATAGTGCTGGTGGTTATACCGATGTACATACCGCTCTTATCCTCTGTTTAGGTTCATTGCTTTCTATTCCGCTAGCACGCTATCTTTTAGTGTATTTATCAGAGCGTTTCTTTCAATACATAACACTATCATTTATTCTGATCAGCATCATTATGATGAGTTGGAAGTTAATAAATTAACTTAATGTAATATCGAGTGAGTCAATTTTTCTCTTATCACCTTTCGTTAGACTAAACTAGTCTATCATCATTAGATTAACGACTAAGAGTAAGTACAACGAGATGAACATTAAAATAGGTGATGAATTTTTAGTTTATATGGCGCTAGGTGAAGAGAGCTATATGAAAGAGTATTACCGTGTGATTGAAATTGACTCAACGCTTTCTCAAGTGACGGGTAAATTGTTAAGAAGAACAACGGCTGATGATAAAAATATTGGTTTAGGTCGCTGTGAGTTAGAAGGCGGTATTGAGCAATTTGCCTTAGAAGATATCTATCCTGTTAAAGAGTGAACCATCATAGGATCACTCTTCTCAATGCGTTTATCGCCTAGGCTGTGGGAACATTCTCAGGTAATGCTGATTTAGGTAAACCAAACACTTTGTCGAATACCCAGTTATAAGTGAAGGTATAACAAGGGATGATGAGGATGAGCGCAAAATCCATCGCTAACGCTTGCCATAACGAAACATTAAGCCACCAGGCAATTAATGGAATTAAATAGACCACCAGTGTTAGCTGAAATCCAATCGCATGGACAAGACGGCGCCTAAAAGTTCGAATTCTTGAAACTTGTCGACTCTCCCAAAATTCAAACATGCAGTTATAAATAAAATTCCAACTCACCGCGATTGTTGTTATCACAAGCGCTAATGGGCCTGTTACCGCTGTAGAGCTATCAGCTAAAAGGGCAAGTCCGACGGATGAAATAACCCACCCAAAAATCTCATAAGCTGTTACGTAGACAATTTTTCGTTTGATACCTTGCATTGCTCTCTCTTTTTCTGTGGATTAGAGTTGTTAAGCATCGTAAGATAAATCAGCAAGAATGACAGAAAAAGTCAGCTAGTATCAATTTAACTGAAATATCAGGAGTGAACATGCAGTTTTCAAGTGAACATATTGCGATATTTTTAGCCGTGATGGATAAAGGTTCTTTTTCTGCAGCTGCACGTTCATTAAAACGCGTTCCCTCTGCGGTTAGCATGGCGATAGCCAATATGGAAGCTGAATTAGGTTATGCACTTTTTGAGCGTTCATCACGAGAGCCTCAGCCGACCGAAAAAGCGAAGGCACTTGAGCCTCATGCCAGAATGATCGCAGAACAATTAAAATTATTACAAGTGCATGCACAAGAGCTTTCGATGGATCTCGAAAGTGTCTTAAATATTGGTGTTGCGGCTGATATTAATCCTGATTATCTATTACCTGCGTTATCAGAATTAACGCAACGTTATCCATTACTTAATGTGAATGTGATAACCGCGGCACAAGATGACATTATTGAGATGTTACATGCACATAAAATTCAATTGAGCCTAGTTTATGGTGGCTTGTATGTGAATGGTGATGAGCAGTTTCAATATCTTGGCTCTGAGTCATTAGTGGCAACGATATCCGCGAGCCATATTGCGCTAGCACATCCTTCAGGCGTATTTATTGAGGATTTAGTAAATGTTCGCCAAATAATGATAGCTAGCCATACCAAAGAGCTTAGAGATGAGCGCTCATTAGTCGCGACAAATTATTGGCAAACCGATAGTTTTCAAATGGCATTAGGTATGGTTGAAGCCGGAATGGGATGGGGTAATTTACCGTATTCGCTAATTTATACACAATTGCAGAAAGGTAAATTAAAACAGCTTCAGTTTAAAAACACGAAAAATGAATTGCGATTACCTATTCATGCCATGTGGTTAAAAGGAGAGTCACTACAAAAAGGGGCGAAAGAGTTAGTTGAGCTGATGAGTACTCATCAGCCCATTGTACCTAATTTTGATTAATCGACCCGTTGTTGATGAACCCAAACAGCAACTTCAACACGAGATTTTAGCTTCATCTTTTTCAGTAAATGTTTAACGTGTACTTTGACCGTGCTCTCCGTAATATCGAGTTTACGTGCGATCATTTTATTAGATAGCCCCTGCGCTATTAGTTTTAAAATATCGCGTTCGCGTGGGGTGAGTTGCTCAATATCACGCTCACCTTCAGAGCGATCTTCACGTAATGATTCCGCTAAAATAGGCGTTAATGCAGGGCTGACAACCATTTTTCCAGCTGCCGCCTGTTTTAGTGCTGCTAACAATTCTTCAGGCTCCATATCTTTTAAAAGATAGCCATCAGCACCACGTTTTAACGCAGTCACTAAATCATCGCTGTAGTTTGATACACTAAACACGACGATCCTTCCTGATAATGACTTTAATCGCAATTGATCAAGGGTTTCAAAACCATTCATTCCTGGCATATTCAGATCTAATAATATTAAGTCAGGATCTAATTCTTCAGCTAACTTTACACCTTGAATACCATCACCCGCTTCCCCAACGACAGTTAATGTTGTATCAAGACTTAAGAGTTGCTTTACGCCATTGCGTAGCATTGGGTGATCATCAATGAGTAAAATTGTCGCTTTTTCTGTGGGTGAGCCCATGTTATTCATTACGACTTGCTCCATGTTAGACAGGGTCTTTATGAGTAGTGATTAATGGAAATTTAACAAACACTTGAGTACCGCCCTGTTCACGTACTTTTATAGTATAAGAACCATTTAGGCTATTTGCGCGTTCGCGCATAATAATAAGGCCATAATGATTTAATTTTTCAGGGTTAGGACTAATTCCTTCACCATTATCGTTAATTTTTAGTTCAATAATGCCACTATCAAGAGACAATGAGACTTCAGCCCAGTTGGCATTGGCATGTTGTAATATATTATTCAATGCTTCACGCACAATTTGAACTACATGAATACTTTGATGTGAATTTACGCACTTTGCGGGTAATTGATAGTCAAAATTAATAGTAAATCCAAGTCGCTGATTAAATTCATTTAATGTACTTTCTAATGCGGCCAATAATCCAGGTTCAGTGAGTTTTAAACGAAATGTAGTTAACAATTCTCTTAGTTGGCGATAAGCAACATTAAGCTCTTCTCGCATCTCTTTAAGTAATTTTTGGCAATTATCTGGTAAGGTTTCTGACTGCATTTGCAAATAGCTGACTTGCATTTTTAAACATGAAAGTGATTGTGCGATGGAGTCATGCAATTCACGGGCAATTGCAGAGCGCTCATCCATGAGTAAAAGCTGTTGCTGTTGCTCATTTTGTTGTTCCATTGCCAACATGGCGGAGATTTGTTTTGTCAGCAATAACATTAAATTATTCTGTTCATCTGTCAGGGCGGTATGTTCTGGTAACTGCATAACAAATAACCCATAACGATGGATCTGATCTGCTAATTCCCAATGTAATAGTTCACGGCTTAGTGGAATAGTGGCTGAAACGGTTTCATCACAGCGCTCACATTGTTGGTCTGGGCAATGTTCAGGACGTGAGTGTGGCTCTAAACTGATCTCATTAAATAATGTGTGATGATTATCCTCATACAAACGTATCTGCAAATAGGTATCAGGAATAATTTGTTGAAGTTCAAATAGTATCTGTCTTAATCGAGCACAAAGTGGTGCCGGGGAATGTAATTGCTGGCTTGAATGATAAAGATAAGAGAGCACTTTATTTTTTTGTTGTAAATCATGTGTTTTTTCAATCACTCTTTTCTCTAATTCACTATAGAGCGTTGAAAGCTCTTCTGACATAGTATTAAGTGCGATACCTAATGTCGCAATCTCATCATGATGATCGCGCTGGTGGAAGCGTGCTGAGAAATTACCATGACCAATTGAATTCGCCATTTCCATTAATTGTTGCCAAGGATGCAATAAACGACGACGGAAATGCCAGACGGAGCCAAATAATAGTAATAGTGTGAGTGCGGTAAATATAAGTTGAGTGTAAGCCACCAGCCTTATTTTTTGTTCTGTTAGCTGATCTATGCTTAATACTAATTTATCTAATTGAGAAACAAAAAAGGCGACCTCTTGTTTTGCATCATCTCGTTGGTGAGCATAGAGCAAAGTTGGCTTTAAGGTTTCTTTCCAATAAGTATTTAACTGAGCATATTGTGATTGTAATGATGCGTTGCTCAGGACTTGAAGTAACTCATCGCTGTCTAAATCAGTTTCTAACTCATGAAGGTAATAACGGTGTTGCTCATCCAGAGGTAACGCAGATAACAAGCGATAACTTTGCATACGCAAAGATCCTGATTTATTAATCGCGTGCGCGTTGCCTTGTACACTTAAAATAATATGGTTAGAAATTGCCATGCCTACCACACCCAGTAGGGTGAAAAGTAACATCAATATTGCGATTTGATTAATAATTGAAAAACGGTAGTGCCATTGGATTTTATGCGTGGTCATTGTTGTTTTTCCAAATTTATTCAGTCGCTATCTTGCCTTAAAAAAGTATCAAATGTCATATACTACTAAAGTATTACCTCTAAATAGCCGACGGGGGTAATTTCTCCGCTAAATTATCATGTTTTTCATTTAACATTATAATTTAAAATGAAAAAGTAGGGTTAATCCTATTAATACTTAGGTGTAAATAGTTACTTTAGCTTAAAAAACAAACAAATGTTTGCTTGATACAGATCATGACTTATTAACAATTCTAATCGTAAAAAGGTGTCAATTTAACCGTTAACAGAGGTTGTTATGGCACTCACTCAACACCCAGAAAAAATAAGAAAAGGGGTGATCGAAGATTGGCATCCTGAAGATAAAGTTTTTTGGGAAAAGACTGGTCAAAAGGTCGCTTCACGTAATTTATGGATTTCTGTTCCTTGTTTACTTTTATCATTCTGCGTCTGGATGCTTTTTAGTGCCGTTGCAGTCAATTTAAACAAAGTAGGTTTTAACTTTACCACAGATCAGCTGTTTATGCTGACGGCGCTTCCTTCTGTTTCTGGTGCTATTTTACGTGTTCCTTATTCATTTGTTATTCCTATCTTTGGTGGGCGTCGATGGACTGCAATCAGTACCGTCTTTTTGATCATTCCTTGTATTTGGCTTGGCTTTGCCGTACAGGACACCACAACGTCTTACTCAACCTTTATTGTCATTTCATTATTATGTGGTTTTGCTGGGGCAAACTTTGCGTCGAGTATGGCAAACATCAGCTTTTTCTTCCCTAAAGCCCGTCAAGGTGGTGCGTTAGGATTAAATGGTGGATTAGGTAATCTGGGTGTGAGCGTTATGCAGTTAGTCGCACCTTTAGTGATAGGTGTTGGCGTTTTTGCAATGTTTAGTGGTCCAGGCGTTGTGCAACCTGATGGTTCACGTTTATGGTTAGAAAATGCCGCGTGGATTTGGGTTCCTTTCTTGCTTATTCTGACAGTTGCCGCATGGTTTGGTATGAATGACCTTGCTGCGAATAAAGCGTCTTTAAGCCAGCAATTACCTGTTTTAAAACGCGGTCATCTCTGGTTATTAAGTATTTTATACCTGTGTTCTTTTGGTTCTTTTATCGGTTTTTCAGCGGGTTTTGCGATGTTATCTAAAACCCAATTCCCAGATATCGTTATTTTGCATTATGCCTTCTTTGGGCCTTTATTAGGTGCTTTAGCTCGCCCTGTAGGCGGTACATTGTCAGATAAATTTGGGGGCATTCGAGTCACGCTGATTAACTTTATCATTATGGCGATATTCTCGGCTCTACTCTTCTTAACACTACCTGAAAATGGAACTGGTGGCTCATTTATCGCTTTCTATGGTGTTTTTATGGTGCTGTTTTTGACCGCGGGTTTAGGTAGTGGTTCTACATTCCAAATGATTGCCGTGGTGTTTAGAAAAATCACCGTTGATCGTATGAAAGCACAAGGTGCTTCCGATGAAGCTGCTCAAAAAGAAGCGGTGACAGAAAGTGCCGCTGCGCTTGGTTTTATCTCTGCAATTGGTGCAATTGGTGGCTTCTTTATTCCTAAAGCCTTCGGTACATCACTGGCTATGACTGGCTCACCTGCCGGAGCCATGAAAATCTTTGTTCTATTTTATATCGCCTGCGTCTTGATCACTTGGTTGGTCTATGGACGTAAACACAATAAACAATAATGACGAATTATACGCAATGTGAGAGCGCTCGCGCGCATTGGGAGAGTATCTGATGAGTAAGTTTCTCGATAGATTCCGCTATTTTAAACAGCTTGGCGATACCTTTTCAAAGGATCATGGCCAAGAATTAAATGTTAATCGTGACTGGGAAGATGGTTATCGCAGTCGTTGGCAACATGACAAAATTGTCCGTTCCACTCATGGTGTTAACTGTACAGGTTCATGTAGCTGGAAAATTTATGTCAAAAATGGGTTAGTTACATGGGAAACCCAACAAACGGATTACCCACGTACACGTCCGGATTTACCAGATCATGAGCCTCGTGGTTGCCCTCGTGGTGCAAGCTACTCATGGTATTTATACAGCGCAAACCGCGTTAAATATCCCATGGTGCGTAAACGCTTAATTAAATTATGGCGTGAAGCGAAAGCACAACACTGTGATCCTGTCGATGCTTGGGCTTCAATCATTAGCTCGCCAGAAAAAACTAAAAGCTATAAACAAGCGCGTGGTCGTGGTGGTTTTGTTCGCTCGTCATGGTCAGAAGTGAATGAAATCATTGCTGCTTCTAACGTGTTTACAGCAAAAGAGTTTGGCCCTGATCGTATTATCGGATTCTCGCCAATTCCGGCTATGTCGATGGTCTCATATGCTGCGGGTGCTCGTTATTTATCTCTGATTGGTGGCGCATGCTTAAGCTTCTACGATTGGTATTGCGATTTACCACCTGCATCGCCAATGACTTGGGGTGAGCAAACCGACGTTCCTGAATCAGCAGACTGGTATAACTCTTCTTACCTGATTGCATGGGGTTCTAACGTACCGCAAACACGTACTCCAGATGCCCATTTCTTTACAGAAGTTCGTTATAAAGGGACTAAAACCGTTGCGGTAACACCTGATTACGCTGAAATCGCGAAACTCTGTGATCAATGGCTAAATCCAAAACAGGGTACTGACAGCGCAATGGCAATGGCGATGGGACACGTTATTCTTAACGAATTCCACGTTAAACGCCAAACTGAATACTTTAGTAACTACGTGCGCACTTACACTGACATGCCAATGTTGGTGATGTTAGATAAACACGACTCAGGCAAGCTAGTTGCAGGTCGTATGTTGCGTGCTTCTGATTTAGTGAACAATCTGGATCAAGAGAAAAATCCAGAGTGGAAAACTGTTGCTATTGATGAAAAAACACAGCAATTGGTTGCTCCTCAAGGTTCGATGGGCTTTCGTTGGGAAGGTGCTGCTAAATGGAATCTTGAGCCTAAAGATGGTAAGAGTGGCGAAGAAGTCACGTTACAACTGGGGCTTTTAGAGAACCACGATGATGTTGTTGACGTTGCATTTCCTTATTTTGGTGGCATCAAAAGTGAATACTTTGAAGGTGTTGCCCTTGATGATGTGCTCGTTCATAAACTGCCTGCTAAGCGTATTACACTGGCGAATGGCGAAGAAAAATACGTTACAACCGTCTATGACTTGCTATTAGCAAACTACGGTATTGATCGTGGTTTAAATGATGAGAACTGCGCATCAAATTACGATGAAATAAAAGCGTACTCACCAGCATGGGCTGAAAAAGTCACGGGTGTAAGCCGTCAAGACATCACCCGTATTGCGCGTGAATTTGCGGATAACGCAGAAAAAACACATGGTCGTTCTATGGTGATTGTGGGAGCTGGTATTAACCACTGGTATCACATGGATATGACCTATCGTGGCATTATTAATATGCTGATTTTCTGTGGTTGTGTTGGTCAAAGTGGTGGGGGTTGGGCACATTATGTTGGACAAGAAAAATTACGTCCACAAACAGGTTGGTTGCCTTTAGCATTTGGTCTTGATTGGCAACGCCCACCTCGTCATATGAACAGTACATCGTTCTTTTATAATCACTCAAGTCAGTGGCGTTACGAAACCGTATCACCGACAGAGCTATTATCACCATTAGCGGATAAATCACGCTTTAGTGGTAGTTTGGTTGATATGAACGTGCGTTCAGAACGTATGGGATGGTTACCATCGGCGCCTCAATTAAATTTAAACCCTCTGTCTATTGCGAAAAAAGCCCAAGAGGCAGGCGTTAGTGCCGCTGATTACACCGTTAATGCATTGAAATCAGGTGAAATCCGTTTTGCTTCAGAGCAACCGGATAATCCACAAAACTTCCCACGTAATTTATTTATCTGGCGTTCTAACTTATTAGGTTCTGCGGGTAAAGGGCATGAATATTTACTGAAATACTTGCTGGGAACTGAAAACGGTTTACAAGGTAAAGACTTAGGTGAGCAAGGCCAAGTTAAGCCACAAGAAGTGGAATGGCAAGATAAAGGCGGTGAAGGTAAAGTTGATTTAGTGGTGACTTTAGACTTCCGTATGTCAAGTACCTGTCTCTTCTCCGATATCGTTTTACCAACCGCTACATGGTATGAGAAAGATGATATGAATACTTCGGATATGCATCCATTTATTCATCCATTAACTGCTGCGGTTGATCCTGCTTGGGAATCTAAAACAGACTGGGAAATCTATAAAGGTATCGCCAAAAGCTTCTCTAAATTGTGTGTTGGCCATTTAGGGGTTGAAACCGATTTAGTGACATTGCCTATTCAGCATGACTCCGCTGCTGAAATGGCTCAGCCTTTTGATGTGAAAGATTGGAAAAAAGGTGAATGTGACCTTATTCCGGGTAAAACAGCCCCACACCTTATTCCTGTTGAACGTGATTATCCAAATACTTATGCTCGCTTTACCTCACTTGGCCCTTTGATGGATAAATTGGGTAATGGCGGTAAAGGGATCAGTTGGAATACACAAGCAGAAGTCGATTTCCTGAAAAAACTTAATCGAGTTCGTCACGATGGCGCAGCAAAAGGGCGTCCAGCGATTGAAACGGCGATTGATGCAGCCGAAGTTATTCTTTCTTTAGCACCTGAAACTAACGGTCAAGTGGCTGTAAAAGCGTGGGATGCATTAAGTAAAGTGACAGGACGCGATCACACTCATTTAGCCAAAGTGAAAGAAGACGAGAAAATTCGTTTTCGCGATATTGTTGCTCAGCCTCGTAAGATTATCTCAAGCCCAACATGGTCTGGTCTTGAAGATGAACATGTCTCTTATAACGCCTGTTATACCAACGTTCACGAGATGATCCCTTGGCGTACATTAAGTGGTCGCCAGCAGTTGTATCAAGATCACGAGTGGATGCGTGCTTACGGTGAAAGCTTAGTGGTTTACCGTCCACCCATTGATACCAAGGCGATTGATGCGGTTAAAGGTAAAAAACCAAATGGTTTCCCTGAGAAAGCGCTGAACTTCCTAACTCCTCACCAAAAATGGGGTATTCACTCAACCTATAGCGATAACTTACTCATGTTAACGCTAGGTCGTGGTGGCCCCGTAGTGTGGCTGAGTGAAGATGATGCCAAAGAGATGGGTATTAGTGATAACGATTGGGTTGAAGCATACAACAGTAATGGTGCGTTAACGGCAAGAGCGATTGTCAGCCAACGTATTCCTGATGGCATGATTTATATGTATCACGCACAAGAGCGTCAAATAAACCTACCAGGCTCTGAAGTGACTGGAATGCGTGGTGGTATTCACAATTCTGTGACGCGTGTTTGCCCTAAACCAACACATATGATTGGTGGATACGCTCAATTAGCTTATAGCTTTAACTACTACGGTACGGTTGGCTCTAACCGTGATGAGTTTGTTGTGGTGCGTAAAATGAAACAGATTGATTGGCTTGATGGTGAAGGTGATGCTTATCAACAAACCCTGAATGGACAGGAGAAGGCATAATGAAAATTCGTTCACAAGTCGGTATGGTACTCAACCTCGACAAATGTATCGGTTGCCATACCTGTTCAGTAACCTGTAAAAACGTATGGACTAGCCGTGAAGGTGTTGAATACGCATGGTTCAATAACGTTGAAACCAAACCGGGTACAGGGTATCCACAAAATTGGGAAGACCAAGAAAAGTGGAAAGGTGGTTGGATCAAAAATATCAAAGGTCAATTAGTACCAAGAATGGGTAACCGTGTTGGTCTATTATCTAAAATTTTTGCCAACCCAGATGTGCCTGCATTGGACGATTACTATGAGCCATTTGATTATGACTACGAGCATTTAAAAAATGCACCAGAAGGCTCATTACCAACAGCACGTCCACGTTCGCTGATCACCGGTCAGCGTATGACTAAAATCGAGAGAGGCCCGAACTGGGAGGACGATTTAGGCGGTGAATTTAGCAAACGTGCAGCGGATAAAAACTTTGCAAATATGCAAAAAGAGATGTATGGACAGTTTGAAAATACATTTATGATGTATTTACCACGTTTATGTGAACACTGCTTAAATCCTGCTTGTGTGGCGACCTGCCCAAGTGGGGCGATTTATAAACGTGCTGAAGACGGTATTGTGCTTATCGACCAAGATAAATGCCGTGGATGGCGCATGTGTTTAACCGGATGTCCATACAAAAAAATCTACTTCAACTGGAAAAGCGGTAAGTCTGAAAAATGTATTTTCTGCTACCCACGTATTGAAGCCGGCCAGCCAACCCTGTGTTCAGAAACTTGTGTAGGTCGTATTCGTTATCTGGGTGTCATGCTGTATGACGCAGATAAAATCTCACAAGCTGCTAGTGCAGATAATGAAAAAGATTTATACCAAAGCCAGTTAGATATCTTCTTAGATCCCTTCGATCCTGAAGTGATTGCAGCAGCAGAAGAGCAAGGTATTCCATTAAGTGTAATTGATGCCGCACAGCGTTCACCTGTGTATAAAATGGCGGTGGATTGGAAGCTGGCATTACCATTGCATCCGGAATATCGCACCTTACCCATGGTTTGGTATGTACCACCTTTGTCGCCAATTCAATCTGCTGCTGATGCGGGTGTGTTACCGCATACAGGTGTTTTACCTGATGTAGAAAGTTTACGTATTCCAGTTCAGTATTTAGCTAACTTACTGACAGCTGGGGATACAGCACCTGTATTATTAGCATTAAAACGTATGCTCGCGATGCGTCATTACAAACGAGCTGAAACTGTAGAAGGAAAAACCGATCTTAGTGCATTAGAGCAAGTAGGGTTGACCGAAGCACAAGCACAAGAGATGTACCGTTATCTTGCTATTGCAAATTATGAAGATCGCTTTGTTATCCCATCAAGTCATCGTGAATTAGCAAGAGAAGCGTTCCCTGAACGTAGTGGTTGTGGTTTTAGCTTTGGCGATGGTTGTCATGGTAGTGATAGCAAATTTAACCTGTTTAATAGTCATCGCATTGATGCGATTGATATCACATCAAAAACACCTCAAGACGAACGCCGTTCAGAGGAGAAAATATGATGATCTCTCTGAAAGTGATTTCTCATCTTTTAGATTATCCCACACAAGAATTATGGGATAACCGTGGCGAACTTATCGATGCATTACAAGAAGCCGATGAGCTTCCTGTGACTCAAGTTGCAAAATTAATGGCATTTATTCACGCTTTAACGCAACAAGAGTTGTTAGATGCACAAGCCAATTACAGTGAGCTTTTTGATAGAGGTCGAGCACGGTCACTGTTGTTATTTGAACATGTTCATGGCGAATCTCGCGATCGTGGGCAGGCAATGGTTGATTTGCTAAATCAATATCAACAAGCGGGGATCACATTAAGTAGTCGTGAACTCCCTGACTATTTGCCGACTTACCTTGAGTATTTGACACTTTTACCTACAACAGAGTGTATTGAAGGGCTAAACAACATTGCCCCTATTTTGGCATTGTTAGGTGAGCGTTTAAAACAACGAGGCAGTGATTATCACGCTCTTTTTGATGTGTTGCTTTGCCTCTCACAAAGTGGATTAGAAGCATCACAACTAACAGCTCAAGTAGAAAAAGAGCCTTTAGATGATACACCTGCGGCGTTAGATGCGGTGTGGGAAGAAGAACAAGTGACGTTCCTTGGAGAAGGTACGCAATGTGGCAGTAGCAATATTAGCCAACATCAGCGTCGTTTTGCACAAGAAACGGCAGTTCAATATCTCAATGTGGGGAATTCGTTGGATACGGGAGCACAAAAATGAATTACATCAATATGTTATTTTTTGATATCTATCCCTATATTGCTGGTGCTGTATTTATTATCGGCAGCTGGTTACGTTACGACTATGGTCAATACACTTGGCGTGCTGGCTCTAGTCAGATGCTAGACAAGAAAAATATGCGATTAGCTTCTAACTTATTCCATGTTGGGATCATCGGTATTTTTGCCGGGCATTTTTTAGGTATGTTAACGCCACACTGGATGTATGAATCATTCTTGCCTATTGAATATAAACAAATTATGGCGATGGTGGGGGGGGGTACTTGTGGTGTGTTAATGCTAGTGGGCGGTGTGATGTTATTAAAACGCCGTTTAACTAATCCACGCGTAAGGGCCACATCTTCATTTGGTGACATCATGATTTTAACACTTCTGGTTATTCAAGTTGCGTTGGGTCTACTCACTATCCCATTCTCAGCCCAACATATGGATGGTAGTGAAATGATGAAGCTGGTGGCATGGGCACAATCTATTGTGACATTCCATGGTGGTGCTTCAGCAAATCTTGACGGTGTTGCATGGGTATTTAAGTTACATATCTTCTTGGGAATGACGATTTTCTTATTGTTCCCATTCTGCCGATTAGTTCATATTTGGAGCGTGCCAATTGAGTATTTAACCCGCCGCTATCAAATTGTTCGTAATCGTCATTAATGAATGTTCCATCTCCTGATAGTAAGTTAGAGACCTTTTAATTGCGCTTATCTCACCCCCGCCCGCGGGGGTTTTTTTCTCTTTTTCCTGCCGTAAAACATCAACAAATTTTTTGAATAGTTAAAGCAATAATCTTTAGATTCATTAAAAAAAGATTGCACTTATAATTATTTTCAACGAAACGAATGAATTTATCTTAAAAATAAAAAGTTAATTAAATATCGTGATATTTAATTAACTTTTAAGTTTCTGACATCAATTCTTTATTACTGATAAATAAACTTAAATAGAAATTCAAATGGTTCGGAGTATTGTCATATAAATTAGGTGCTATGATTTAATTGAGTCTTACCTCTATTATCCTATCGGAGATTATTATGAGCTTTAAATATCATCGTATTGATAAAAATAATGCTGCTGTTTTGTTGGTAGACCATCAAGCTGGATTACTCTCTTTAGTGAGAGATATAGAGCCAGATAAATTCAATAATAATGTATTAGCATTAGCCAATGCCGCTAAATACTTTAATTTACCTACCATTCTGACGACTTCCTTTGAAAATGGCCCTAATGGCCCTCTAATGCCTCAACTCGTTGAGATGTTCCCGGATGCTCCTTATATCGCCCGCCCAGGTCAAATCAACGCATGGGATAATGAAGATTTCGTAAAAGCAGTTAAAGCGACAGGTAAAAAACAACTGATTATTGCCGGTGTGGTTACTGAAGTGTGTGTCGCATTCCCTGCATTATCAGCACTTGAAGAAGGTTTTGAAGTGTTTGTTGTCACCGATGCTTCAGGCACTTTCAATGCGATTGCTCGTGACTCTGCGTGGGATAGAATGTCAAAAGCAGGAGCACAATTAATTAACTGGTTTGGTTTAGCTTGTGAGTTACACCGTGATTGGCGTAATGATGTTGAAGGATTAGGTGCGCTATTTGCTAACCATATTCCAGACTATCGTAATCTTATGACAAGCTATAATACTTTAACAAAAAAATAAGCGGTTAATTTAAGTTTTACCTAAAAATAAGGCTTATATTCTTTTTCGATAAAGTTAATTTAATAGAAGTTCATATTTATTAATTTATGAATATAAGCCTTTAATCCAAATGGAACAAAAAATGAAAAGCAAAATATTAAAAACCACTGCTATTGCGATGGCATTAAGTGTGGGTGTTGCACAGGCAGCTGAATATAAAGCAAGTAATGCAGAAGGTCCAATAAAAATAGTTAACTTAAAAGCGATGGAAGCACAAGTCCAAGCAAATATGGAAAAAGGCGCTTTTGGTTATATTCGTGGTGGCGCTGAAGACGAAAATAATTTGCGTTCAAATACGACCGCATTTGATAAAAAATATATTATGCCTCGTTCATTACAAGGTATCGAATTTTCTGACTTAGATTTAAAAACAGAATTTTTGGGTATTAAATTAGATACGCCTATTATTCAGGCACCGATGGCAGCTCAAGGGCTTGCACATCAACAAGGCGAAGTTGCCACAGCAAGAGGTATGGCGAAAGCCGGTTCGGTTTTCTCGTTAAGTACTTATGGGAATAAAACTATCAAGGAAGTGGCTGATGCTCAACCAGGTTATCCGTTCTTCTTCCAGCTCTATATGAGCAAAAATGATGCCTTTAACGAGTATATTTTATCTCAAGCAAAACAGTATGGCGCTAAAGGTATCATTATGACTATCGACTCTTCAGTGGGTGGTTATCGTGAAGATGACGTGAAAAATAATTTCCAATTCCCATTAGGTTTTGCCAACTTAGAAGCATTCGCAAAAATCAGTGATGACAAATCGAAAACAGGTAAAGGTGCGGGTATCAGTGAAATTTACGCACAAGCTAAACAAGCCTTCACACCCGCAGATATTCAGTATGTGAAAAAAATGTCTGGTTTGCCTGTGATTGTAAAAGGGATTGAATCACCTGAAGATGCAGATACTGCCATTAAAGCAGGTGCAGATGCTATTTGGGTTTCTAACCACGGTGGACGTCAATTAGACAGTGCGCCAGCCACTATTGATGTATTACCAGCAATAGCAAAAGTGGTAAATAAACGTGTTCCTATCGTGTTTGATAGTGGTGTACGTCGTGGCTCACATGTCTTTAAAGCATTAGCCAGTGGTGCAGATGTTGTCGCTGTTGGTCGCCCAATTCTTTATGGATTAAATTTAGGTGGTGCTGAAGGTGTTAATTCAGTTATCCAACATTTAAATAAAGAATTAAAAATTAATATGATGTTAGGTGGGGCGAAAACAGTAAAAGATATTCAAGCCACTCAACTTTATACTGATGCTAGTTTTAATCAATAATTAAAATATAGTTTATAAAATTTAAAACCGCACTTAATTTAAATATTAAGTGCGGTTTTATTTTTATATAAAAATAAATCTATAAATTATAGTGTCATTTTTTATATCACTATTTTTATAATGGATTATTAAATGGATAATAATGTTGGAAAGGATTTTGGTCTTATAGAAAGAAATGAAATAATAGGAAAAAACTATACAATTAGAGAAATAATTACTGTAAAGATAGCACCATCACATACTGTATATACAGATATAAATAACCAATCAACAAAATCAAAGTTTGGACATGCTTGGATTGAATTTAAAGGAGAGTCAATTGGTTGGGGAATGGGGGGATCTAAAATGGAAGGTGGTTCAGATAATTTAACATTTCATGATTCTAAAGGGTATGATCCCAATAAAGTGACAAGCGCTACATTACCTTAATATACCAATGAAATTATTGGTAGAATTAATAATGCAATATCAAAGATGAAGTCAGGTGATTATACCCATTTTGAGAGTAACTATAATCTATTTAATAATAATTGTATTGATTTTGTGAACTATATATTAGCGTTAACTGAAAATGGAGAACACAACCCAGATTATATTCTACAATTAATCAGTGATACACCAGATAAAATTATTGAAAAAATGCAAGAATATATTGATGAGCAGAAAGAAACTGAAACACCATTAGTTATTGGCATTAACAGATAATGGGATCTTCACATTACCTGATGATGAAGGTGTTTATTTCGATCATAATAATGATGGAGTAAATGAATCAACAGGTTGGATAGATGGTAATAGTGCATTTCTTGTATTTGATAAAAATGAAAATGGCGTTATAGATAATGGTAATGAATTATTTGGTAATAACACTTTTAATATATTAGGCGACTATGCAAAACACGGGTTTGATGCATTATCTCAGTATGATAACAATCAAGATAATAGAATTGATAATAATGATGTAATCTGGTCTTCTTTAAATTTATGGATAGATAAGAATATTAATGGAAAAACTGATATTGATGAATTATTTAACATAGAGTGTTTAGGTATAGAATCGATAGATTTAAATTATAAGAAAAAATGGTGTTATAGATGAAAGTGGTAATCAAATTTTATTAACTAGCACTGTTACATGGAGTAATGGATATCATACTGAAATTTCAGATATTGTATTTAACACTCATATTACTTCCCAACAAAACAATATCTTACCTAATAATGGTGACTTATGGCTATAAAAAAGAGATGGAATAAAATTATTTTTTTATTATAACACTTATATTTAGTGGAAAAATAATAGCTGATATTCTCGTTCCTGAAAAAGTGTATTCACATGAGCCCGATTTTCTAGCATCGTCCAACATAAAAATGCCAAATACAAAAGATGAATTTTATAGTTTAATAAAACTTGCTGATGATGGTAATAGTGAAGCTAATTGGATGGTTTCAGTTATTTATCAGCAAAGTGGTAATAATGTTGAAGCTGAAAAATATTACCAACGCTCTATTGATCGACAAGATGATTACATGGGGCCATCAGCTGTAAATTTAGGTTATATGTATGTATGATAAAAACAATAATATTAAAAAGGCAATGGAATTATTTCATCAAGCAGGTGATGCAGGTTATTATGGCGGTTATCAAGCAGTAGGTACTGAGTGTTTTTTAGGGCGTGATATACCGTTAGATTTTGAAAAAGCAAGATTTTATTATAAGAAGGCTGCAGAATTAGGATGTTATGAATGTTAATATTATATTGACAACTGGGATGAAGTTGTAAAGCTAAAAATGAAAGATTTAAAAATAGAAAAATAAAACAATATATATACTTATGATAATAAAAAACCCATGCTTGATATTGAGCATGGGGTTTTGTCTATTGGTTATTACGAAAATTTAATTTTGGGTTGATGGCATATCACCAAAACAGAGGTTATTTTGATTATTAATACCGCCATCTGGAGAGGAATAACCCAAGCAACCTAGCATCGAATCAAAAATATTATGATGATAGAACGTGCGCTCTGCATCTTGATTACGTTTTAGGTTATCAAATAATTGCTTATTTTCAGGCTCTGCTAAATAGCTATCTGACATCCAAACTAAGAAAGGCACTTTAAATTGTTCTGGTGGTGCAATTTCTTTTGGTGTTCCGTGTAAACCACCTTTCTCTGAAATAGATTCACCATGGTCGGAGGTATAAAACACAATGGCTTTTTTATCGCGTAATGTATCGAGTATGCCATCAATAAAATAGTCGGTATAAAGAATAGAGTTGTCATAAGCATTCACTAACTGCTCTTTGGTACACTCATCATCCACATTTAAACATTCAGGTTGATACTTTTTGAATGATTCTGGGTAACGCTGTGAATACATAAAGTGAGAGCCTTTAGTATGTAAAATCACTAAATGATTTCCCTTTGGATGCTGAGAAACCGTATTCGCCGTTTCAGCAATTAATAAGGTGTCATCAAGCTCTTTACCAAAGTTGCTATTTTTGGCTGTCATCATCTCTTTCATTGCGTAGTTATTTAAATCAAGTTTATTGTAAAACCACAACTCGCTTTGCATTGAGAACAACTCTGATGACATACCTAATTGGCTTAATACTGAAAAAATATTGTTCTCTTTTAATGTCCGCTGGTCGTTACTTTCTGTTCCGTTTTCTCGTACAAACATACATTTTAATGAAAGCTTTGTTGCGGTATCACAAGAAATACCTTTAAAGGCGACAAGGTTTTTTTCTTGGCTTAATAGCGGATTGGTTTGACGCTCATATCCTAATAAACCCATATGATCCCATCTTGCTGTTTCACCAATAATAAAGACGACATACACATCTTCATTAGCTTTTGAGGGCTGATAAGTGAAGTGATCGGCAGGATCAAAAATATTTTGGCTATTAAAGGTATCGTCATACTGCGTTATTGCATATTGGAATAATGGAATGATCCAGTTAGTGGGCAAATACGCATAACTTAAACCACCACTATAACTTGGTAAATCTAAGTTATTTTTGATTTCATAGGCTTTTTGCCTTGAATCGAGTGTTTTCAAATAGGCAAAAACAGCCAGCGCGATCACAAGCATTTTGGCCGTGTTTTTTATCCAGATTTTTTTCTTTTGTTGAGTCGTGAGATTTTTTTCTGGTTTCTTACATAGCCAAATAAGCGCTAAAGGTAAAATAGATAAGCCAATAATCCAAATAATCACATTTGGGCTGACCAGCTCTTTAGATAAATCGGTATCTGTGGTGAGTGTTGAAATGATAATACCGTATCCAATGACGACGTCATAAAAAGAAATATAGTAACTAGCACAGACACTGACGACGAGAATAAAAGAGGCAACTATTTTAAAAAAGAGAGAGCCGAAAAAAGAAATAAGTCGTAATAAGAAGAAGGTAAAAGCAATATTAACGGCAATTTCACCTAGAATATATAATGCATCAATGAGGGGGTTGTTTGTATTCTGTGTGCCGTATCGGCCAATGTAAACGGAAAGATTAAGAAAAAAACCAAGGTAGACTGCTAAAAAAAGGGCAATATTTTCTTTCGAAAACCTTAAAAACTTTAATTTTTGCATGTTCAATTATTATCAAAATGTATGGTGTAGAGGTCTTTATGACCGCGAAGTTGTTTTCAGGTTCAGTATTATGTGCTTTTTTTTATTGAAGTTTAAAAATTTTTTATTTGAATGACATTAATATCAAAATTATTAATTTTAAATAGTTTTAGTAGATAGAAATATTGGTAGAGATATTAGGAGATTGTCATCATTATATACGGTAAGACCTTGATAAAGGCAGATAAGAAGGCGTATTTGCTCAATTGTTATTTCTTATCAAATGAAAGATGTTCTTTCGCTATAAGTTCTTATGTATAACGTATATTGATGGAAACGAAAGTCGACATAAATATCGTCATTAGTGTCGAGCACTTCCTATTGTTTTAGTTTTCATTGTTTTCTTGCTCACTCAATGGTTTTTATTTTTCTTTATTTTTCATTGTCTTGAAGAAAAGTGAAAAAGCGTGCTTATTTGGCACACTCTCTGCATAGATAGAGGAGAGGATCAGGTAATAACCTGAACATTGATGAACACAGGAGCAATGTTGATGAAAAAAGTCATCACGGTCTGTCCGTATTGCGCCTCAGGATGCAAAATCTACCTGAAGGTGGAAAACGGTAAAATCATTGGCGCTGAAGGAGCCAATGGTTTAACAAACCAAGGTGAGCTGTGTCTGAAAGGGTATTATGGATGGGATTTTATCCATGATACTAAGATACTGACTCCACGTCTTAAAACACCAATGATCCGTCGTGAAAGAGGCGGAAAATTAGAATCGGTTTCTTGGGAAGAAGCGATTGAGTTTGCGAGTAGCAAACTGCTTGCTATCAAAGAGAAATACGGTGCTAAATCTATTATGACAACCGGTTCATCACGAGGTCCGGGTAACGAAGCTAACTTCGTTATGCAGAAATTTGCTCGTGCGGTTATCGGAAATAATAATATAGACTGCTGTGCTCGTGTCTGACACGGCCCTTCGGTTGCAGGTCTGCAGCGTTCGGTCGGTAATGGTGCTATGAGCAACTCAATCGTCGAGATTGAGGATACCAAATGTCTATTTGTCTTCGGTTATAACGCCGCAGACTCGCATCCTATTGTTGCTCGCCGTATTGTTAAGGCGAAAGAAAAGGGTGCCAAAATTATTGTATGTGACCCTCGTTACATCGAAACAGCACGTTTAGCCGATTTACACTTAGGCTTAAAAAATGGTTCTAACATTGCGCTATTAAATGCGATTGCACATGTGATTATTGAAGAAGGATTGCATGATAAATCCTTTATTGAAAATCACACTGAGCAATTTGAAGAATATTGCAAATTAGTTGAAAGCTACACACCTGAATCCGTTGAAGAAACGACAGGTTTAAGTGCTCAAATTATTCGTGAAGCTGCGCGTATGTACGCAAAAGCAGAAACAGCAACAATTCTTTGGGGAATGGGTGTTACTCAGTTCTACCAAGGCGTTGAAACTGTTCGTTCACTGACTAGCTTGGCATTATTAACCGGTAATTTAGGTAAAAAATATGTCGGTGTTGGCCCTGTTCGTGGTCAAAATAACGTACAAGGTGCGTGTGATATGGGTGCATTACCTAACACACTGCCGGGCTATCAATACGTTACTGACGAAAAAGCGCGTGAGAAATTTGCTAAATTCTGGGGCATTGAATCAATGCCTGATGAAGTGGGCTATGCGTTAAGTGAAGTGCCTCATAATATCGATCACGGCTTATTAAAAGCTCACTATGTAATGGGTGAAGATCCACTGCAAACTGAGCCTGATTTAGCAACAATCCGTAGAACGTTTGAAAAACTGGATCTACTGATAGTACAAGATATCTTTATGACCAAAACAGCGTCTATTGCTGACGTTATTTTCCCTGCAACATCATGGGGTGAGCATGAAGGTGTTTATACTGCAGCAGACCGTGGTTTCCAACGTTTCTATAAAGCGGTTGAACCTGTTGGTGATGTGAAAACAGACTGGCAAATCATCAGTCTGATGGCAACAGCAATGGGCTATCCAATGCATTACAACAATACCAAAGAAATTTGGGATGAGTTGCGTGAGTTATGCCCAATTTATTATGGTGCGACTTACGAAAAAATGGCGGATTTGGCTTATATTCAATGGCCTTGCCCAACAGAAGATAGCCCAGGTACACAATATCTGTACGAAGGTGGTAACTTTGATACCCCTAACGGTAAAGGTCAATTCTTTACTTGTGAGTGGGCACCACCAATTGACAAACTGTCTGATGAATTCCCAATGGTACTGGCAACAGTCCGTGAGGTTGGGCACTACTCTTGCCGTTCAATGACAGGTAACTGTAAAGCATTGGCAGCATTAGCAGATGAGCCAGGTTATGTTCAGTTAAATACTGAAGATGCCAAACAACTGGGTATTAAAGATCAAGAGTTAGTTTGGATACGCTCTCGTCAAGGTAAAGTAATTACGCGTGCTGCAGTCAGTGATAGACCGAATAAAGGCGCGGTATATATGACTTACCAATGGTGGATTGGTGCTTGTAACGAACTGGTTGCGGAAAACTTAAGCCCAATTACTAAAACACCTGAGTATAAATATTGTGCAGTATGTGTTGAGCCAATCAAGGAGCAGGCTCAGGCAGAACACTATGTGAAAACGGAATATAGCAATATTAAACGTCGTTTAAGAGAAGCTGCCGAGGGTTAATTTTATCTGATTAATATTGTTTTTCTGCCTTAAGACCGAGTTTATTGATTTTGTGTCAGTAAGCTCGGTTTTTTTATGATTTTTTATTGTCATCAGATCTTTTTTCTACAGCTTATCGTTAAAAACCTCTTTTTATCTGTCTGAATATTCACCATGAGTTGGCTCACAATAAAAAAAGTAACATGTTACTTTTAACGTAATCCGTTTCTAAATCAAGTGGATAAATTGCTTTTTATTTAATGCCAGCGCAGGATGCTGTTATGGAAATGAGTGTAAGAAAACAACAACGAGATACCGTATGAAAAAACTCATTAATGCCCTACAAGCGTTTGGTAAATCCTTATATGGGCCTGTCTTGATATTGCCTATTGTCGGTTTATATATCGCTTTAGGTAATGTTTTTGGCAATGGCAACCTTGCGGAATATATTCCGTTTTTAAATCACCCGATTATTCAAAGTATTGGGCAATTACTTGCAAAATCATCTGTTGCTATTTTAATCAATCTGGCACTGATCTTTGCTGTGGGTATTCCCGTTGGTTTAGCGAAAAAAGACAAAGGCTACGCTGGTTTAATTGGTTTAGTGGTGTTTGTTATTTTCACGAATGCCATGAATATTACGCTAACGCTACAAGGTAAACTGGTTAGCGTAGAAGAGATGCGAGCTGCTGGTCAAGGCATGGTATTAGGTGTCCAAGTCCTAGAAATGGGCGTATTTGCCGGTATTTTAACTGGGGCAATATCAGGGTGGCTTTATAATCGTTATTCAGGTCGTCAGTTTAACGGCATTATGGCTATCTACTCTGGTCACTGCTTTGTCGCCATTATTGCTATTCCATTCACCATTGCATTGGCTGTTTTAATGTGTGAAGTCTGGCCTTTTGCTCAGGCGGGTATTACTAAAATGGCGCTCGTTATTCATGATTCTGGTGCTTTTGGTGCGCTGATTTATGGATTCTTAGAACGTATTCTTATCCCAACGGGATTACATCATTTAGTCTATACCCCATTCTTGTATACCGAATTAGGTGGTGTTGCTGATGTTTGTGGCACAACTTACCAAGGTGCAAGAAATATCTACTTTGCTGAAATGGCGTGCCCGGAAGTTAAACAACTCAGTAGCACTGTGATTTGGGATGCGCGCGGTATTGCTAAAATGTTCGGCTTAACTGCCGCGGCTGCTGCCATGATCTCTGTGGCTAAAAAAGAGAAAAAGCAGATGGCCAAGGCAATTTTAATTCCTGCGGCTGCGACCTCTTTCTTACTTGGTGTAACAGAGCCTCTTGAGTTTTCCTTCCTATTTGTTGCCCCAGTTTTATTTTTAGTTCACGCCGTATTAACCGGTATTGGCATGATGTTGTTCTACCTATTAGGTGTTCATGCAATTGGTGCGAACGGTGTCATTGATTTCATTCTATATAACTTGCCGTTAGGCACTGAAAAATCAAATTGGCCTATGTATATCGTGGTGGGTTTGATTATGTCAGTTCTCTATTTCGTTATCTTTAGGACCTTGATTTTAAAACTCAATCTTAAAACACCAGGTCGTGAAGATGATGATGAAGAGACGCGTTTATATAGCAAAGAAGATTACAAGAAAAAAGCAGAATCAGTCACTGCCTCTGAACAAATTACTCAAAATATCAATGAATTAGGTGAGGAGATTATTGAAGGACTCGGTGGGCGTGACAATATTGAAGTGGTTGATAATTGTTATACCCGCTTAAGAGTTATTGTTAAAAATGTCGATGTAATTCATGAAGATCTACTGAAAAAAACCGGTGCTAAAGGCGTTGTTCGCCACGGTAATAATGTTCAAGTGGTTTATGGATTACATGTGAAAAAAATGCGTGAAGCGGTCGAAGCCGCACTTTAATAGGAGAAAGTAAGATGACTAAATCACCCTTTATCTTAAGTATTGCAGGCGGCGGAAGCACCTATACACCGGGAATTGTAAAAAGTTTAATGGTACGTTTAGAGGATTTTCCACTGAGTGAAATTCGTTTATACGACATTGATAAAGAGCGCCAAGATACCATTGCACCCGTGGTTGAAAAAGTGATCCGTGATCATAGCGATACCATTAAATTTACGGTGACGACAGATCCGGAAACTGCATTTGATGGCGCTCATTTTGTGTTTGCTCAAATGCGTGTGGGTCAATATAAAATGCGTGAACAGGATGAAAAGATCCCATTACGTCATGGTGTTGTAGGGCAAGAAACCTGTGGGCCTGGCGGACTTGCTTACGGTTTACGCACCATTTTACCTATGGTTGAGCTAATTGATTTAGTTGAGGAGTATGCTTCACCTAAAGCATGGATTGTAAACTATTCAAACCCAGCCGCGATCGTTGCTGAAGGTGTACGTCGTTTACGCCCTAATGCTCGTGTATTGAATATCTGTGATATGCCTGTTGCAGCGATGCGTAATATGGCAGCCGTATTAAACGTTGATCGCCATGATTTAGATGTGGACTACTTTGGTCTAAATCACTTTGGTTGGTTCACTTCTGTGCGCGTAAAAGGTGAAGAAAAACTGCCTGAATTACGTGAACATATCGCTAAATTCGGTCTTTTAACCGAAGATGCAGCTCAAACTGATCCACAACACTCAGATCCATCATGGGTGAAAACATGGCGTCATATTCAGCCATTAATGGAAGCATTCCCTGAATATATTCCAAACCCATATTTGCAGTATTACTTGATGCCAAATTATATCGTTGAGCATCAAGATCCAGATTACACCCGTGCAAATGAAGTAATGGATGGTCGTGAAAAACGCTTGTTTGAAGTAGCGCGTGAATACAAAGAGACCGGTATTTTACCTGATGCATTCCATGTCGGTGTTCATGGTGCCTTTATTGTTGATGTTGCTTGCTCTTTAGCTTTTGATTTACGTCAGCGCCACTTGGTGATTGTTGAAAATAAAGGTGCGATTGCTGATTTACCTTATGATGCGATGGTCGAAGTACCGGCTTATATCACGTCTCACGGCCCTGAACCTATTCGTGTTGGTGACATTCCGCGTTTCCATCGTACTTTGTTAGAGCAACAATTGGCATCAGAACAATTATTGGTGGAAGCAACACTTGAAGGTAGCTATGAAAAAGCATTAGAGGCGTTCACACTGAATAAAACAGTGCCAAGTGTGATCCACGCGAAGAAGATCCTTGATGATATGATCGAAGCAAATCGAGAATATTGGCCTGAATTACATAAAGTTTATGTAAATGGTAAGCGTGTTTGATCTCAACACTTGCTGTTAATGAGTAATTGAATAAAAATGCTGTTCTATCACCAGAACAGCATTTTCCTTTTATGTTGGTAAGGACGATGTATCAATTAAGGTAACCGGTATGTCGGCACGATTATCATCTTTACTCTCAAGAGCAACAGAATTAACACGCGCAGAATATCGTATTCTCTCTTATTTAATTGATAACCCAACACAAGTTGGAAAACTTACGATCAGAGCGCTAGCACAAGCCAATTTTGTTTCGACAACGACCATTATGCGACTTTGCCAGAAATTAGGTTTTTCTGGTTATAGTGAGTTGGTTTATTACTGCAAACAATTGTTATCCACGGCTGAAAAATCTCATCAATTGAAAAGTGATGAAAACGAGGTAACAGAGCCTCTTTTTGATCAGTTTTTGGCGAATTATTTAAAAACCTTCACGTTAATTTCAGATGAGAAAAGACACGCTTTTGTTGATTTAATTAATAGCAAGAATTCATTTTTTATTTATGGGGCAGGGTTTTCTCATATATTTTCAGAATATATCAGTAAGCGATTACAGCTGATTGGTAAGGATGCATTTCTCTCAGGATTGAGCGACAGTAAGAATATCTTTATTAATAATGCTTCACGCTATACCGTTTTTATTGCGATATCTCGTAGTGGAGAGACTGAACAAGTGGTTGAAAAGGCGAGAATAGCAAAAAGTATTGGTATGAAGATTGTTGCATTTACTCGCGCAAGTGCCAATCCGTTGGCTGAACTTGCTGATATTCATTTTCCCATTTATGACGATGCAGTGAATTATCATTGTGATACTATCGAAAGCTCGTCCTTTGAATCAAACCTTGTCTTGATTATTGATTTGTTACTTAGCCGAACTCAACGGTTTTAATTTATGTAATAACGATTTATGACTAAGCAACTGACTGATTTAAATAAAGCGTTAAGGGTAAATCAGGGTGTGCATTCATTGAGTCGAATTTATGCGATGGGTGAGAATCAATCGTTGGATAACGAGATAATAAAACCATAAAATCTTGGTAAGCCTGATTTTTATTGTCATGAGTAAAAATAGGTGTACCACTATGATTTAATTCATTATCTGCAATTAATAGAACATCAAGATATTGCGCATTATTGTGTTCATAAAGCACATTTTCAGGGTTAATTTCTTGCCAAGGTGTTCCTATGGCTTCTTGTGGTGAATGAACACGTAAAGCACCAGTATTATCCTTCACATTATGCTTATTCATCATAACAATCATGGTGTGGTCAACTCCATCCTTATGCACTCCTTCAATTGAAAGTTCGCTTAAAGAGTCCGGTTGAGCAATTAATCTTAAATGAAAAACAGTTGATATTGATTTTGGCGATTGTTGATCTGTTAAGTGACGAGGAGTAAATGTATTACCTTGAATTAATAACATCTTTAATTTTAATAAGGCTTGATAGGCGGTATTGCTCTGCCAGCGATCATCGAGTGCTCTAAAATGCCTTTGTGCACCACTGTCTTCACGAATAAAGCCATCTTCTTCAGTGAGAACAAAAGGTTGATACTCTAATCTGGAGATTGTTTCTAAGTCATTATCAAAAAGGTAGCGACCTGTTCTGGAATAACGAAAAGAAAGAGTAGGATCTTGAGCTAAATAATCACCATATTCCATCAGTGTATTAATATCTTTCTCTTCAGCACCTAATTGTTTTATTAAATCGATAACTAAAATTTTGGGAATAAAGAGATATTTATTATTTTTATATTCTTTTTTCATTTCACTAATTTTATTTATAAGCAGGCTATTCATATATAATATGCTCCATTGATGGTTTATATTATTAATAATTAATTAGAGGAATAAATAATAAAGTATAATCAACTAGATTATAGATAGAGATTAATAAGTTTCAAATATATGAAAAAAGAGAGAGTGTAATTAATTTATTACACTCTCTCTTAATAATTTTAAAAGGAATTATTTCTGAATTAAAGTATTTCTGGAATTGAAATACCTAAGCGTTGCATGCGCGATAGTAGCGTTGTTCGTTTTAATCCTAATTTTAAAGCCGCACCTCTGGCTCCTGCAACAACGCCATTGGTTTCTCTTAATGCTTGAATGATCCTTTCTCGCTCCTCATCATCACTTTCTGGTGCATTAGTCTGCATGCGCCTTTCAATGGATGAAGGTTGAGTTAGTGCCTGTTTCAAACGAGAGGGCTTACTAATATGAAGCTCTTTTAATTGAAGGTTTAATGTTGAACCTCTGGTTAAAATAACAGCTCGTTCAATAATATTTTCTAGTTCACGGACATTACCAGGCCATGGATAAAGCGTTAGTTGTTCCAATGCGTTAGCAGGAATACAATCTATTTTTCTATCCATTCTCCGCGCAATTTTTTGTGTAAAATGTTTAACCAAAAGTGGAATATCTTCTGGTCGTTCTCTTAGTGGTGGAATAATAATAGGAAAAACATTAAGACGATAATAAAGATCTTCTCTAAATTCACCTTCATCTGTTAATTCATGAAGATCTTTATTGGTTGCTGCAATCAACCTAACATCAACAGGAATAACTTTATTACCACCTAATCTTTCTATCTCTCGTTCTTGAAGAACGCGAAGCAGTTTAGGTTGTAATTCAATTGGCATATCACCAATTTCATCAAGAAATAGCGTGCTTTTATCCGCCATTTCAAATCGACCAATATGCGTATTGGTTGCGCCAGTAAATGCACCTTTATCATGACCAAAAAGATCACTTTCTAATAGACCAGAAGGCACAGCAGCACAATTCATTTTTATCATCGATTTATCTTTTCGCTGACTAAGTCGATGAATAGCGCGTGCAATTAATTCTTTACCTGTTCCTGTTTCACCTAAAATAAGCACAGTACTATCACTTTGTGCGACTAATTCAATTTGTTCGAGCACATTATGCATAGCATCGCTTTGGTAAATAATCTCACTAAAGCATCCATTTTTATCTATTTGCTCATTAAGCCAAATATTCTCATTCTTTAAACTGTCTTTTAGATGCGTTATTTCTTCATATGCGGCTGCGTTTTCAATAGCGATACCAATACGGGCTGCAATTTGTTGTAGCAATTGGCAAGTATCGTCGGTAAAAACATGACTGATTTCATGTGCTAAAATTAATAAACCAAGCGGTTTATGATTAAAAGCCAGTGGCAATAACAAAGCCGTCTGCATATTTTGCTTAACTAGACGCTTAATCAAAACATCCTCTTGATCTTCTTTATTAATATCAATTAAGACGGGTTTATTTTGATTAATAATTTCTTCTGCTTTGTTATTCGCGCTACTAAACTTACGTTGTTGGCGGATGACTGATTTTCCAGTCTGATAACGGCTAGAATAAAGAATACCCTCATGACTATTATGTGATGAGGTACGGCATAACATTAGACTAATGTGGTTTAGTCCAAAAAAACGATGTATTTCTTTAGAGACTTCAGAAATAAGACCATCCATGTCTAAATGAGCTAATACAGAATTTGTAATATCAACCAATATTCGATATTGGTTGCGCTCATTACGAAGGCTCTCCATAGTTTCAGCGTTGTTACTGCTTAATTTCATGACACCACCGATTGCCCTAAAAAATTAGCTATATTGTAGTAGGTTTATAATAAATTTATATCAATGACTGAATCATTTTTGATCCAACCCGCTATTTTTGTATCTGCAATGAAACTTAAAAATATAAACTCATTAAATGGATATATAGTTAATTATATAGCGCTTTCATTTATCGTCAAAAATGTCGAATAATTTGACGAAGTGACTTATTTATTAATCAATAATCATTTTTATTTAAAAATTATTTAATTGAAAAATAAGGAATAGTTATATCAAAAATATATTGGCATGAACCGTGCTAGATTCATTCTATAAATACCTAATTATGACTCTTAATTAGAATAACTCGTTGCATTTATCGCCATATATAACGGCTATATATAACAAAGATCAGGAGAATATGATGAACCGTTTCATCATTGCAGACCCTAAAAAATGTATTGGTTGCCATACTTGTGAGGTAGCTTGTGTGGTTTCACATCAGCAAGCCGAGCAAGATAACTTAGCCATTGAGCAGATTAGTGAGCAAAATTTTCAACCGCGAATTCATGTGGTTAAAGGATTCTCAATTAGTACAGCAGTTGTCTGTCACCAATGTGAAGATGCCCCTTGTGCAAATGTGTGCCCGAATGGTGCCATTATTCATAATAAAGATTATTACTATGTCGATCAGGATAAATGCATCGGCTGTAAAACCTGTGTGTTGGCTTGCCCTTATGGCACTATGGAGGTGGTTTCACGTCCAGTCATGCGCAAATTAACTGCGCTTAATACTATTGATGCATTTAAGGCTGAAGCTAATAAATGTGATTTATGCCATCACCGAGAAGCGGGGCCTGCATGTATTGAAGTTTGTCCAACGCATGCTTTAGTGTGCATTGATAGAGATGCACTTGAAGACATGGTGAAAGAGCGTCGTCGTAAAGCAGCTTTTGAAACCGGTGCTGAATTGTTGTTCTAAGATCAATAATAAAGCAACTATGTGCTGATACTATAGTTGCTATTATTTATCCTGCTTCAATAAGGTATCGACATGCATGAAATCACACTTTGCCAAAGTGCATTTGAGATAATAGATTCTCAGGCAAAATTAAATAATGCAAAAAAAGTAAAAAGTGTATGGATGGAAATTGGCGCATTATCTTGTGTTGAAGTGAGTGCGCTTGAGTTTTGTTTTGATATTGTTTGTAGAGACACTATTGCACAAGGCTGTGAATTACATATAGAAGTTATTCCTGCAAAAGCGTGGTGCTGGGATTGCCATCAAGTCGTGACAGTTTCAACATTTAACGCAGGGTGCCCTTCTTGTGGTAGCCAAAATTTGCGTGTTGAGAATGATGATGCAATGCGAATAAAGCAAATAGAGATCGAATAGGGGTTGTTATGTGTCTTGGTATTCCAGGTCAGGTTGTTGAAGTAGGAAAAACAATCACTGAAAATGCAATGGTCGATGTTTGTGGTGTAAAACGTGAAGTGAATATTGCACTAGTCTGTGAGGGAGAGCCTCATACGATGATTGGAAAGTGGGTATTAGTGCATGTAGGCTTTGCCATGAGTATCGTCAATGAAGAAGAAGCAAAAGAGACGCTGGATGCCTTGATGGCAATGGGAGAAGTGGAGGATGATGTCTCTGCTTTTCTTTATGGTGAAGAGGGCGCACCTAAAAAAAATTGAGTTAATTTTATGCTATTGCATGATTAATTTCTTTTTCTTATACTTAAACTTCATCTTTTTAAAAGCTGGGACGACCCAGCTTTTTGTCTTTGTATTCAGGGGACGACCCCAATTTATCTATAGGGGACGTTATGTCTTGGGTTATTCTTTTTGTTGCGGGTTTATTGGAAATCGTTTGGGCCGTTGGCCTTAAATACACGCACGGTTTTACACGCTTAACACCGAGTATTATCACTATTAGCGCTATGATTGTGAGCATGGGAATGTTGTCTTATGCCATGAAAGGCTTACCTGCGGGCACGGCTTATGCGATTTGGACGGGTATTGGTGCAGTGGGTACCGCAATCTTTGGTATTTTGGTCTTTGGTGAGTCCGCGAATATCTATCGTTTACTCAGTTTAGCTATGATTATTTTCGGTATTATTGGGCTGAAATTAGCGAGTTGATTGTAATCAGTTTTTTAAAAGCCCCCAATGTGGTGTTTAGCTTTGGGGGAAGTTAGCGGTTTTGATTTTTTTCCTAATCAATTTTGTAGGATATTTTTAGCTTCCCTTATTTCCTTTTTGCAGAATAAAAAATGTAATCACCTAACTTTTTTGTTTCTGATTTTTTGATCTAAGTGTTTCAATGAGTGGTGCGGAAATTAAAACCTTACGTGCTAAATTTGGAATGTCACAAGCCGTTCTTGCGCGAGCTTTAGGTATGTCGAAAGAGAGTGTTTCTAAGTGGGAGCGAGGTAAAAAAAAACCTAGTGGACCCGCACAGAGGATGTTGCGTATTTTGGAACGCCAAGGCCCTGAGATTTTAATAGTTTGATGAAGAGATAACAATTGGTTGTCTAATCCTTTCTTATTTATGAATTTTGTTTACTGTGAACTATAAATCCAACAAAAAGAATAAATATTGACGGTTAACCAGTAGCGAAATATTTCCACAAAAAAAGCCACTCAATTGAGTGGCTTTTTATCTTACGTATTAATCAATTATAGTGTAAATACACCAATGATAGCGAGAACACTGATAATAGCAGCACCACCATAAAATACCCATTTGCTTGCAGGTACATGCACTTTAAAATCATGCAAAGTATGGTGAATACGGTGTAATGCACACCAAACTGGCAGAATGATCATCAATAGTAAGAACAGACGGCCAATGATGCTTTGGCTAAATGCCATAATACGTTCATAAGTAAATGCTTCTGGCGCAATACCCATAGGGATTAGGATACCGAGCAGGATGATGATTGCTGGAGAAACAATCGCACTCCACATACCACCTGCACCAAACAATCCCCAGAAAATAGGTTCATCAGAGCGCTTAGGAAGTTGATTCTGATTCATTATTTCCTCCTGGGTTACATTAACGCCACTGCCAGAATAGCGGCAGTAACAACGATAGTGACAGCCCAAAAACCACGAACAATAGGTTCTTGAGGCATTTTTTCATCTTTAACAACGATAACCACAGCTTTTGGTGCAAGTTTAAACCAAGTTGCAGTGTGGAATACTGTCGCAATAAGAGTCACAATATTAATCAGCATTACAATTGGATTGCTCAGGAATCCAACGAAACCTGCCCAACTTTCTGGTCCATTTTTCAGTGCGAATACACCAAACAGTACAACCAGACTGAACCAAAGTTGTGGAAGACAAGTACCTTCACGGGTGATATAGAAACGATAGAAACCGAGTTTCGTCCACCAGTTTGGTTGCATACCACGAACATAAGGCTTACGTTTTGTTGTCATGTCTTGTTTCCTCCTTAACGTGGTTTCAGCATCGCAATGACAAAGTCTTGCGCACTGGCTGCTTTACCTTGCTGAATAGCGGCAGCAGGATCCACATGTTTTGGACAGACTTCAGAACAGTAGCCAACAAAGGTACAAGACCAGACACCGTTCTCACCATTTAATTGAGGCATACGCTCTTTTGCCCCATGGTCGCGACTATCTGTGTTGTAACGTTGAGCTAATGTAATCGCGGCTGGACCAATAAACTCTGGGTTTAAACCAAACTGAGGGCAGGCTGCATAGCAAAGACCACAGTTAATACAACCAGAGAACTGGTGGTATTTCGCCATTTGAGCCGGAGTCTGTTTATTTGGACCTTCTGAAGGCTTACGATCATTACCGATGATATAAGGTTTAATCGCTTCTAAGCTTTCGATAAAGTGAGTCATATCGACAACTAAGTCACGCTCAACAGGGAAGTTACCTAAAGCTTCAACTCTTACACCATCTGGATATTCACGAATAAAGGTTTTACAAGCTAGTTTAGGCACTTTATTAACCATCATGCCGCAAGAGCCACAAATTGCCATACGGCAAGACCAGCGGTAAGAAAGATCAGGCGCTAAATTATCTTTGATATAACCCAGTGCATCCAATAATGAGGTTTGCTCATCATAAGGAACATCGTAAGTGACGAAATGAGGCGCTTCATCCGTTTCAGGGTTATAGCGCATGACTTCCATCTTAACGTGCTTCATGTCATCAGCCATTCGCTTTCTCCTTGTTCTGCTTGTCTTGTGCAGTCGCTTCACCACCATAGACACGTTTAGCAGGAGCAGATTTCGTGATCTTCACATCGCTATATTCTAAACGAGGTGCCCCTTCTGGGTTATAGAACGCCAGAGTATGTTTCAGGAAGTTCACGTCATCACGCTCAGTACAACCTTCGTCAAGACGTTGGTGTGCACCACGAGACTCTTTACGATTGATTGCAGAATGAGCCATACATTCAGCGACATCTAAACCAAAGCCAAGCTCAATTTTGTACAGTAAATCTGTATTAAAGACGCTACTAGTGTCTTTAATTTCAACACGTTTAAAGCGTTCTTTTAATTCAGCTAGTTTATCAACAGTTTTTTGCATTAATTCAGGTGTACGATAGATACCGCAACCTTCTTCCATTGATTCACCCATTTCATCGCGAATTTGTGACCAGCTTTCAGAACCTTTTTGATTCATCAGCTTTTTCAGGTCATCTTCAATGTCACGAGTACGAGCATCTAATGCTGATGCATTAGCAGGTGCCGCTTCTTGAACACAACGAACCGCTTCTTCACCCGCAAGACGACCAAATACAACCAGTTCTGCTAGTGAGTTAGAACCTAAACGGTTAGCGCCGTGTAAGCCAACAGATGAACATTCACCTACTGCAAACAGACCTTTAATACGAGTTTCTGTTTGTTGGTTGGTTTCGATACCACCCATAGTGTAGTGAGCAGTAGGACGAACTGGAATTGGTTCATTAACTGGGTCAACACCCACATACGCTTTTGCCAGTTCACAAATAAATGGCAGACGTTCATGGAGTTTTTTCGCACCCAGATGACGTAAGTCCAGATGAACCACATCACCACGGTGAGTTTTAATGGTACGGCCTGCACGCCACTCATGCCAGAATGCTTGAGAGACTTTATCGCGAGGACCTAATTCCATGTATTTATTTTCTGGTTTACCTAATGGTGTTTCTGGTCCTAAACCGTAATCTTGCAGATAACGATAACCATCTTTATTGACCAGAATACCGCCTTCACCACGACAACCTTCAGTCATCAGGATACCTGAGCCAGGTAAGCCTGTTGGGTGATATTGAACAAATTCCATATCACGCAATGGAACGCCATGACGTAAAGCGATACCCATACCATCACCGGTAACAATACCGCCATTGGTATTGAAACGATAAACACGTCCAGCCCCCCCTGTTGCCATAATGACGGCATTGGCACGAATTTGAACTTTCGTCCCTTCCATCATATTGATAGCAACAACACCACGAGCGTGACCTTCATCAACGAGGATATCGAGAACAAAATGCTCGTCGAAACGTTGAATTTGTGGGTATTTTAAGGATGTTTGGAATAAGGTATGTAACATATGGAAGCCGGTTTTATCGGCCGCGAACCAGGTCCGTTCGATCTTCATCCCACCAAAACGTCGGACGTTGACTGACCCGTCTTCTTTACGGCTCCAAGGACAGCCCCAGAGTTCTAGTTGAGTCATCTCTGTTGGACAATGCTCAACGAAGTAATCAACGACATCCTGTTCACACAACCAGTCACCGCCTGAAACGGTATCATTGAAGTGGAAATCATAGGAGTCGTGAGCCTGAGTCACTGCTGCTGATCCGCCTTCTGCTGCCACAGTGTGGCTACGCATTGGGTAAACTTTTGAGATCAGAGCAATTTTCAGTTGAGGATTCGCTTCCGCGGCAGCTATTGCTGCTCGTAAGCCTGCGCCCCCGGCTCCGATTATCGCTATATCGGCATTAAAGGTTTGCACTGCGCTTCTCCATTGTTCAAGTGAAAATTGGAATAATTGTCTAGAATTCAATTCACTGACATTATTAATTTGTAATGCTATTTTTTTAAGCTATCCGTAACGAAATTGTTTCACTGCCTTGTGACTGCGCTTGATAACATCTTTATTATCATTGACTGTAGTTTTAGTATAACGAAATGTAAGCCACCGAAATTTGATATGAATGATGGTTTTCCCGTATTTCACAAAAAAAGTGTGATCCACACCAAGAATTCTGGGTTTTGATAATAAGAGCCCAGAGAAACTTGAGGATAAAATAAAATATATATTTTTAAATTGAAAATTATAAATAGTAATGAATAACTGGTTTTGAAAGTATAGATAACTTTAATTGAAAATGACAATGATTTTTTGTTATCTGTTGATTTTAAAGGATAAATATTTTTCCTTTCCATTTGGTTAATTTAATTTAATTAAAGCTCATTCTAAAAATTAAAATATTTTTTTTACTATTTATCTAAAACAAATCGGTTTGTCTTGTTAATTGTTAATAAAATATTAATAATATTTCTAAAGGTTTTTAATACTCGTCAAAATATACAAATTTAAATAAAAAGTTAATGTTGAAGTTAAGATGAGAGTGACGATTTAAATATAAGTATTGTGTTAGTTTATTGTTACTCGCAATTGAGAAAAAGAATTATTACAATTTACTTTTATTATAAGATAATCGCTAAAGAGTTGTATCTATCGTATTGGGTTGGTGTTTATTTCGACAATAAAAGTGCCTTAAAGTAGATATTTTGTAGAATAACATTTAATTACCTTATGTATTTTTACTTAGAAAGGCGGAAAATAATGAATAAGCATACCTCTTTATCAGGGAGAAATTTGTCTGTTGAGGAGGATGCGAGTAAACTGCACGCTTTGTTTTCTGTTGGAGTTTTTCATTCATGAGTGAAATCGCGGATTGGCAGCCAAGCGCCTCAATCGCCAACTTACTGAAAAAGGCGAAAATAGTCAGTAATATTAGGCGTTTTTTCGCTGATCGTGGTGTGTTAGAAGTTGAGACACCTATGATGAGTCAGGCTACCGTTACCGATGTTCATCTTTACCCATTTGAAACCCACTTTGTCGGGCCAGGTGCTTCACAAGGGCTTAAGCTTTATTTGATGACTAGCCCTGAATACCATATGAAGCGCTTATTAGCTGCGAACAGTGGGCCTATTTATCAAATGGGGCGTTGCTTCCGTAATGAGGAAGCCGGTAGATATCATAATCCGGAATTTACGATGCTAGAGTGGTATCGCCCTTGTTTTGATATGTACCGGTTGATGAATGAAGTCGATGATCTACTGCAAGAAGTCTTAGATTGTGAAGCATCCGAATCACTCTCTTACCAGCAAGCATTCTTGCGTTATCTTGATATCGACCCTTTATCGGTAGATAAAGAAAAATTACGCGAAGTTGCTGCAAAACTGGATTTATCAAATATCGCAGATACTGAAGAAGATAAAGATACACTGCTTCAGTTACTATTTGTCTCTGGGGTTGAACCTCATATCGGTTTAGAAAAGCCCACCTTTATCTATCATTTCCCTGCATCCCAAGCATCATTAGCTGAAATTAGTTCTGAAGATCATCGTGTAGCAGAACGTTTTGAAGTCTATTTTAAAGGTGTTGAATTAGCGAATGGATTTCGTGAGTTGACTGATGCGCAAGAACAACGCCATCGCTTTGAACGTGATAATCGTCAGCGAATAGCAATGGGATTACCAGAGCAACCCATTGATGAGCGTTTTTTAGCCGCTCTTGAAGCGGGATTACCAGAGTGTTCTGGTGTGGCTTTAGGAGTTGATCGCCTCATTATGCTGGCGCTTGGTGTAGAGCGTATTAGCGATGTGATTGCATTTCCTGTTTACAGAGCATAAATGTGATATCGATAGTACAATAAAAGAGAGCCTAGACTCTCTTTTATTTTTTTGATTTTCGGTTTTGTCTTCGTTTTTCTTCTGTTTCAAGGGCTTTTTCTTGAAACTTTGCAAACTTATTCCCTGTTACGTCTTTCATATAGCGATAATTAATAAACCAATACGTAATACAAGAAAATAAAATAACCCACCAGATTAAGAGTAATTTTAATGCAGAATGAATTCCTAGTATTAAATTAAAACTAATTAAAACTATTAAGCTGACAAATATCGAGCTAAATAACCCTCCCGCAATTTGTGGCATATATTTTTTTAAAGGAGTGATACTTATTAATGGCAAAATAATAGCCATAGAAAACAGCACTCCAAATGTGGCAAACATAATAATTGATATAGGTTCATCAAAGCTCAGAAACCAATCTGTTATGCCAAAAAAAGAAAAAGGAATTTCTATCATAAAGTTACCTCTCTACTAGGATAGAAAAGAGGGATATCTTTAAAATTAAAAATCAGTTTAAAGAATACATTAGGAAAAATATGTATTTCAGTATTATAGAGCGTGACAGATTGATTAAAGAATTCACGCCTATCTGCAATACATTCTTCTAATTCTTTAGCTTGTGTTTGTAATAAGTATAAATTTTTTTCACTGATAAGTTCAGGATAATTTTCAGCAATAATGAGTGATTTTTTTATTTGAGGTAATAACTGATTCGCTAAATTAACTTTTTGATCTAATACATCTGCATGTAAATAGTGATCTCTATTTTCAGCTAATCTTTCAAATAAGATTTTTTCATGGCCCATTGCTTTTTGTGTAATCACTATCAGCATGGGGATCAAGTCAACTTGTTTTTTTAATAAAACATCAATATTTGCAAAGGCTTTATAGCAATTGTTTTTGAGCATCACCATGTTGTTATAAATCATCACTAATTGGCGTATTAAAAAATAAACCAAGGTGAGAATAAAAATGATGAAAATAAGCCATTCCATATTAATCAATTACCAAGAAAAAGTGTTATTAAAATAAAGTGTTAGTATGCCGTTTTGGTAATCCATGGGTATTACTAAAATGGAGAAGATAACAAAAAGAGCAATAATAACGATGATGGTAGAGTTACGACGAAAAGGGCGCGCTTTGTTCCAACGCGCAACATAATCTTGTGGTGATAAACCTAGCAGGTAATGTGGTTCTTTACGTGTGATAACCACTTCGCCATTGATAGATTCTGCATTACCAATTAATAAATATGTTGTGTCTGATCCTAAGATGTACTCTTTAAAACGTTTATTATTGTATTCAAGATCTTGATGAGGCTCGATACCAAGATGCACTAAGGGGTTATCAGCTGCGAGAACTTGAATTGATCCGGTATCATCAGTCATCGTGAAATTGTTGATCTTTTTTTCACAGAATGACTGATGATAACTTTTCTTGCCTTCTTTATCTTTGGATACGTCATATTCATAATAGAAGTAACCATAACACTCTTTTTTACCGAGGCGGCTTATTAATTTTTTTCCCGCAGTTATCTTGCCTTCTATCTCAACAAGTCCAATGGCTAAAGAGCGAATTTTAGATGTCGCTAGAATTTTTTGAAAACGTAAAAAACGCTTTTCAGGTGTTCTTTTGACAACTTGATAAACGAACATTAAAACGAAACTTAAAAAGAACAATCTATGGTCAATAAAAAAGCCAAAGCTTAAGCAGAGCAGTAAAAGGCTAATAAATATGGTGTTAACCAGTGCCGAAAACTTAGACTCACCTTCCATTTGTAATTGATGATAATTTTTTATCGCCTTTTCACCAATATTTCCAATATGATTTGAAATACCATAGGAAAATATCAAAATAACAACAAATGCAATACAGGAGATGAGATTAACAATGGAGTCTTCACCGCTAGGATAAAGGCCATTTTCTCGCGAAAAAAACAGATAATTTCCAGTAGCAAAAGCGATCCCTAAAAAGGGAACAATACCTAAGTTATTCTTCTTTTTTTGGGTGCGTTTGCTACGTAAAAAATAGATTAATGCGCCTACAGCACAGCCGATAAAAAAATAAATTAACACTGTAACCTATCCTTAATGCGGTTATTTAAATTGCTGTCATTTAAAATGAATGCCTTCAAACTTCATTTCTTCTTTTGGTATTTCTAGCAATTGCATGTGTTCAAAGCGGAAAAGGCCAGCAATTAAGCTATCAGGAAACATTTCTATTGCAGTATTGTAGTTGGTGGTTGCATCATTAAAGCCTTCACGACGTTGAGCAATTTTATTTTCTACATCACTAACACCAGTTTGAAGTAATGCTAATTGTTCACCTGAAATTAATGTAGGATAATTTTCAGCAAGGGCAATCATGCCGCGCAATGCGGTATTCATCTCATTTGATGCGCTGATTTTTTCATTAATATTTTGCGCTTTAAAGTAGCGTTGTCTTGCGTCGCTTAATGCAATAAATACACTTTTTTCATGCTCCATGGCTTTTTCAGCCACAGCCATTAATTGAGGAATTTGGTCTGCTCGCTGTTTTAAAATAACGTCGATATTCGCAAATTGATTACTGACTTGATTGCGCATCGCAATAAGACGATTATAAATTGAAATACCCCAACTAATAAAAAGAACGATAAGAACGAGTAAAATAATAGCCATTATTGTCATTGTGATCCCTTTTTCTGAATATTTAATAAATGATGATAGCTAAATTAAAAAGTGATTATAGTTTTTAATTAAATTATTAGAGCAACTTAGAGAAAGATGAAGAAATATACAATCAGAAAGGGTGCAAATAGCCTACTCTTTCACAATAAAGAATAGGATACTCGTCATACTTCAAGTTGTAGCGTTGTTGACTGCGTTTACTCGTACTAGTCGCATACTAATGTATGCGACTAGTATCCGCTTAGCTACACCTTGAATTATTTAGGGCGTAAATAAAATGCGATGGGTTATTTAGCTTGTTTTTGTAAGAATTTAACTCCTAAATCAGGGAAGTCAGTAAAGACACCTTCCGCTCCAGCTTGGTTATAGATAATGTCGTAAAGCTGATCACCATCTTTTGCGTATTTAGGTAGTTTATCAATACGTACTGTAAACGGATGAATGGTGAGTTTATTAGCGTGAGCATCTGCCGCCATACCCGTTAAAGTGATATTTTCTGGTGTTGAATTATCTTCCACTAACATATGGTAATCCGGTCCAATTCCATCTGCATAAGTGGCAATCTCTTTCATTGCACCTGGCTTAAACATCCACTCATAGCTGTAATTTGTCCATGTTCCATCAGGCTGTTTCTCATACGTCTCATTCCAGTCAGTATAAGCGATTAGCTGAACAAGTTTTAAATCCATGCCCATTTGGGGCATTAATTCTGTTTTGATGCGTTTTAGATCGTTAGCATCAAAGGATTGTAGATAAACATTGTCAGTTTTTTTCGTATAACCGTACTGTTTAAGTACTTCAAGTACTTTTTTGGTGATATCTTTGCCTTCTTGCTCATGGAACCAAGGGGCTTTAATTTCAGGGTAAATACCAATATCTTGGCCTGTTGATTTGTTTAAGCCTTGGATAAATTCAATTTCTTCTTGGAAAGTATGTACACGGAAATCCGATTTACCCATAGGGAAACGGTTTGGGTAACTTTGGACTTTTTTACCGTCAACAATGTCAAAGCCTTCCGTAAATTTCAGTCCTTTAATTTCTTCAAGTGTAAAGTCAATGGCGTAATAACGACCATCTTTTCTTGCTCTATCAGGATAACGATCAGCCACATCTGTTACACGATCAAGATAGTGGTCATGTAAAACAACTAATTCGTTGTCTTTGGTCATCACCAAGTCTTGCTCTAGATAATCTGCGCCTTGGGCATAAGCTAATGCTTTGGCAGGAAGCGTATGTTCAGGCAAATAACCACTTGCACCACGGTGAGCAATAACAACCTTATCGCTTGCCGCTTGTGCGATTGCACTTAAAGATAGAGTTAAAAGAACGCCTGCAACTAACGGTTTTATTCTAAAAGATGTACTCATAAAGCTGCTCCATTTTAATTCTACGTACAACAAAGTTATGTACAGTTGGCAATAAAAAAGCCACATCAAAACAGTTGATGTGGCTTGGTTTTTAGAGATGAGATTTAACTAATTTCATAAATAATCAGTTAGCGATTATTCGTACTTCTGAAGCATTTCACGTTTGTGTTTGGTTTCAGTAACCATCACGATAAGTAATAATACAACAGACAGTGCACTACCGCCGATCATGACCATAAAGCCGCCATCCCAGCCGAAGTAGTCAACTGTGTAACCTACGATAGCACTCGCCGCAACAGAACCACCTAAGTAACCGAATAGACCGGTAAAGCCAGCTGCTGTACCTGCTGCTTTTTTCGGTGCAAGCTCAAGTGCATGCAGACCAATCAACATAACAGGGCCATAGATTAAGAAACCGATGATTAACATACACGCCATATCAACATTCGGGTTACCCGCTGGGTTCATCCAGAATACGATAGTTGCGATAGTTACTAAGGTCATGAAGAACACACCTGTCGCACCACGGTTACCTTTGAACACTTTATCTGACATCCAACCACACAGCAGAGTGCCCGGAATACCTGCGTATTCGTATAAGAAGTAAGCCCATGATGATTTATCCATTGCGAAGTGTTTAACTTCACGCAGATAAGTTGGTGACCAGTCCAGCACGCCGTAGCGCAGTAAGTAAACGAACACGTTCGCAATCGCAATCATCCACAGAAGTTTGTTAGGGAACACATACTTCATAAAGATTTCTTTTGCAGTCAGTTCTTGTTCGTCAGTTTCTTTATAATCAGGTGGATAGTCGTTTTTGTACTCCTCAATTGAAGGTAAACCACAAGATTGAGGGGTATCGCGCATTAATGCGAATGCAATCATTGCAACTAAGATTGCTGCAAATGCTGGCATATATAACGCTGCTTTCCAGTCGTTAAACCACGCCATACCTAATAAGAATAGTAATGGAGGCAAACCACCACCGACGTTATGCGCACAGTTCCAAATCGAAACGATACCGCCACGTTCTTTCTGTGACCACCAGTGAACCATGGTACGTCCACAAGGAGGCCAACCCATACCTTGGAACCAACCACAAAGGAACAACAGAACGAACATAACCATAATGCTCGAAGTTGCCCATGGCACAAAGCCCATAACTAGCATCACTAAAGACGCTAAAATAAGACCTGCGGGTAAGAAATAACGAGGGTTAGCACGGTCAGAGAAAGAGCCCATGATAAACTTAGAGAAACCATAAGCAATGGAGATCCCTGATAAAGCAAAACCTAAATCACCTTTAGAGAATCCCTCTTCTACGAGATAAGGCATTGCTAATGCAAAGTTTTTTCTTACTAAATAATAAGCAGCATAACCGAAGAAAATCCCCATAAAGATCTGCCAGCGTAGGCGACGATAGACGGGATCTATCTGCTCTTTTGGCAAACGCGCTTTATGTGGCGCAGGTCTAAACAGACTTAACATATTAGCCTCCGATGGCTTTTATTTTAATATGTTGATATTAAATAATGACAAAACGAACAATGAAGTTATCAAAAAATTTTCTTTAACGAACTTAATAGTAAACTTATACAATCAAATTTACTGTGAGGTATTACTCAGTTGTCGAATAAATTTTCAATATGTGCAATTTTGAGTGATATGTTAACTTTATGAAATACTTTCTGTTAAATAATTTGTGATTAGTATCACAGATGTGGTTTTAATTTCTCACTCATGAGCGTTTCTCTTTCGTTTTTGCTCATTATCAAACATTAACCACACTTTTTGTGTATCTTATACACTATAATTAGCGCTAAAGAATAATTAAGCGTTTGCTGAATGTAATGTGAGAGGGCATCTCTATGATGAGCGGTTCACCAGTGACAGAAACAGATGTCATTATTATTGGCGGGGGAGCAACCGGTGCAGGCATGGCAAGAGACTGCGCGCGCCGTGGGTTACGTTGCGTCCTGCTTGAAAGACACGATATTGCAACCGGTGCAACCGGTCGAAATCATGGATTGTTACACAGTGGTGCGCGTTATGCAGTAACCGATCCTGAATCAGCGCGTGAGTGTATTGAAGAGAATATGATCTTAAAACGGGTTGCTCGTCATTGTGTTGAAAAGACGGATGGCCTTTTTATTACCTTACCTGATGATTCTTTAGAGTTTCAACAGACTTTTATTCAAGCTTGCCAAGCTGCAGGTATTGATGCTCAAGCGATTTCACCCGAAGAAGCTATTCGCTTAGAGCCTTCTGTTAACCCAAATTTAATTGGCGCAGTTAAAGTGCCTGATGGCACCGTTGATCCATTTCGTCTAACTGCAGCAAATATGTTAGATGCTCGCGAACATGGTGCACAAGTACTGACTTACCATGAAGTTGTTGGCCTTATTCGTGAAGGCGATCGTGTTAAAGGTGTCAAAGTTTACGATCATCAAACAAAAAGAATGTATGAAATTCGTGCGCAAATTGTGGCGAATGCTGGTGGTATTTGGGGACAAAAAATTGCTGAATACGGTGAATTAAAAATTCGAATGTTCCCAGCAAAAGGTGCATTACTGATTTTAGGTCATCGTATTAACAATATGGTGATCAACCGTTGTCGTAAACCTGCGGATGCCGATATTTTAGTGCCTGGTGATACTATCTCATTAATTGGTACAACTTCAACGCGTGTGCCTTACGATGAAATCGACAATATGTATGTCACTCCTGAAGAAGTCGATATCCTTATTCGTGAAGGTTCAATGTTAGCGCCTAAATTGGCTCAAACACGAATTCTACGTGCTTACGCAGGTGTCCGGCCTTTAGTGGCTAGTGATGATGATCCTTCTGGTCGTAATGTGAGTCGTGGTATCGTTTTACTCGACCATGCTCAACGCGATGGTTTAGAAGGGTTTATTACTATTACGGGCGGTAAATTAATGACTTACCGTTTAATGGCTGAATGGGCGACAGATAAAATCTGTGAGAAATTAAATATTTCTGCGAAATGTACTACCGCAGAAGAAGCATTACCTGGCTCTCGCCAATCTGCGGAGCAAGCATTACGTAGTGTTGTGTCTCTGCCTGCGCCAATCCGTGGCTCTGCCGTTTATCGCCATGGTGATTTGGCGAATAAATTACTGAGTAATGAACGTATTGATAAAAGCTTAGTGTGCGAATGCGAGGCAGTAACCGCTGCTGAAGTGCGTTACGCGGTTAACTCTTTAACGGTTAATAACTTACTTGATTTACGTCGTCGTACTCGTGTTGGGATGGGGACTTGCCAAGGTGAGCTTTGTGCTTGTCGTGCCGCAGGGTTATTAAACCGTTTACAAGTTACTACCCCTCATGAATCAGAGCAACAGCTTGCTCATTTCCTCAATGAGCGTTGGAAAGGCATTCGACCAATTGCTTGGGGGAATGCGTTACGTGAAAGTGAGTTTACCAGTTGGGTTTATCAAGGTTTATGTGGTTTAGATGCAGATATGATTGAAAAAACAGCTTCAGCGGAGGCAGATAATGAAATTTGACGTCATCATTATAGGTAGCGGGCTGGCGGGATTAACGGCGGGTATTCGTCTTGCCGAAGCTGGTAAGTCTTGTGCAATCATTAGCAATGGCCAAAGTGCACTGCATTTTTCGTCAGGTTCACTGGATTTATTGACGCATCTTCCTGATGGAACATCGGTGACTCACCCCAAAAAAGCACTGGCAACTTTGGCAGAGTTAGCACCTAAACATCCTTATAGCCGTATGGGTGAAATACAGGTTTCAACCTTAATTGAACAAGCTCAAGCATTGTTGGCAAGTACAAATGGCCTTGAATATCAAGGTAGTGGTGATGAAAACCATTATCGTATTACGCCAGTAGGGCATTCTCGTATGAGTTGGATGAGTCCCAAACGAGTCCCCATTCATGGTATTGATAAAGCATTGCCGTGGAAAAAGCTGGCCGTGGTAGGAATTGAAGGTTTCTTAGATTTTCAACCTCAGTTTGCAAGTAATACGCTTAATGAGCAAGGTGTTGAAGCTATTCCTTATCATATCCACTTACCGTTATTAGATAGATTGCGTGATAATCCAAGTGAATTTAGAGCAGTTAATATTGCGCGTTACTTAGATAAACCTGAAAACACACAAGCGTTAGCTGACGAACTGAAAAAGCATGTTGATGACAGTGTTGAAGCGATTATTTTACCTGCATGTATTGGACTTGATGCTGAAGAGCCTGTGACATTACTGCAACAGTTAGTCGGTAAAGCGATTTGTCTATTACCAACATTGCCACCTTCTCTATTAGGAATTCGTCTACATCAAGCATTAAAACTGCGTTTTCAAAAAGCGGGTGGTTTAATCATGCCAGGTGATCGCGCGGAGGAAGTTGACTTAGTGGGTAACACTGTTACAGGCGTTCACACTAGAAATCACACTGATATTCCTATTCGTAGTGAGCATGTGGTGTTAGCAACGGGAAGCTTTTTTAATAATGGCTTAATTGCCGAATTCGATCGTGTTTATGAGCCTTTAATGGAGCTGGATTTGTTAGAGGTATTACCTCGTAATGAGTGGACACAAGAGAATGTCTTTGCGAAACAGCCTTATATGCGCTTTGGTGTTAATACCGATAGCCAATTAAGGCCCATGAAATATGGTGAAGTATTAGACAATGTCTATGCTGTGGGCGCTGTGTTAGGTGGATTTGATCCGCTAAATGAAGGTTGTGGTGCTGGTGTTTCAATGATTAGTGCTCTTTATGCCGCGCAACAAATTTTACAACATCACAAATCAGAACAGACCACATCTGCGGTTGTGGAGGCAGCACAATGAGTTTACAAGATAACAGTTTTGAAGCTTGCATTAAGTGTACAGTTTGTACAACTTACTGCCCTGTTGCAAAAGTGAATCCACTTTATCCTGGTCCTAAACAAGCAGGCCCTGATGGTGAGCGTTTACGCTTAAAAGATCCGATGCTTTATGATGAAGCATTGAAATATTGTACTAACTGTAAGCGTTGTGAAGTCGCATGTCCGTCAGATGTAAAAATTGGTGATATCATTTCGCGCGCGAAACTGAACTACAATACCAAAACACCTAAAATTCGGGATGCTATTTTAAGTCATACGGATTTAATGGGAACACTGTCAACGCCAATGGCGCCGATAGTAAATACTATTACCGGATTAAAACCAGTCCGTAAAATCTTGGATAAAGCGCTTAAAATCGATCATCGTCGTGAATTACCAAAATACTCTTTTGGTACATTTAGAACATGGATGAAAAAACAAGTTGAAGAGCAGGCGCGTTTTAAAGATCAAGTTGCCTTCTTCCATGGTTGTTATGCTAACTATAACCACCCACAATTAGGGAAAGATTTAGTTAAAGTATTTAACAAAATGGATATTGGTGTTCAGTTATTAAAACGTGAAAAATGCTGTGGTGTTGCATTAATTGCGAATGGTTTTGTTAAACAAGCCAAAAAACAAGCCGCCGTGAACCTTGAATCTCTGACAGAAAAAATTGTTGAAAACAACATTCCTGTCGTTGCAACATCATCAACTTGTACCTTCACTATTCGTGATGAGTATGAACACATCCTTGATGTTGATACATCAAAAGTACGTGAAAATATCGAATTAGCGACACGTTATATTTATCGCTTACTAGAAGATGGCCGTGAATTACCACTGAAACACACCCCGTTAAAAGTGGTATATCACACTCCTTGTCATATGGAAAAAATGGGTTGGACGGCATATTCTATTGATTTAATTAAACGTATCCCTGGCGTTGAAGTGATCGTTCTTGACTCTCAATGTTGTGGTATTGCCGGAACTTATGGTTTTAAATCTGAAAACTACGATGTTGCGCAAGGTATTGGGGCTGGCTTATTCCGTCAAATTGAAGAGAGTGGTTGCGATTTAGTCATAACAGACTGTGAAACCTGTAAATGGCAAATAGAGATGTCAACAACGAAAAAATGTGAACACCCTATTAGTTTATTGGCAAGAGCATTATAAGTATTGCCTATTAGATAATAAAAACGTAATTGATTACTAAGATAACAAGCAACTAGGGAATAAAAGAGGATCTTTTATTCCCTTTTTTTATTGAAACGCGAATGTACTAGAAAAAAACAATAAAAAGGAAGTAATCCACCCTTGTTGATAATAGATTATTTTAAAATGATTATGTTTAATGAGAAATATAAATATAGCTGTTTTGATAAAGCCAAATATTTTGTACTTTTTTAAGTGTGATATTTTGCCCATTAGTCAGCAATAACGCTTGCTTTCCCGCCTAATGCATTAGTAGCGACTAATGTTCCTTCAACAATAGGGGCAGAGCTTAAGGCAACATGGGCTACAATATCATGATCGAGATTAGCTATGGCAAGAGTATAAGTATCGAGTAAAACAAGTACACCTTGCTTGCATAATATTTTTTTATGGTTGTCAGTATGGTTTCTGAAAAGACTTTATGAGTTAGATCTAAAGGTGCTTGATAATTGGTTGCGATGGCAATTTTGACTTGGCGATCTACAGTCTGATTTACGAGCTCTTTAATACCATTGGCGAGCATAAGGTTCTTTGAAACTAATACAATATTGACCATAAAGCACTTTTTTTGCCAATGTAAACAGGGAGAATTAAATACTCCCTGTTTACTCAGGTTTTAATAAAGCCATTCCCGACCTAATTGGTCGGCAGTTAAAATAGCGGCGTAAACCTTATCTGAATCAATATCAAATGGCATGTTATAAATTGTCTCTCCTTCTGCACAGCTTAACTCAGCCACTGCCATGATTTTTTCATTCAACTCGTCGCCTGTAGCGTTGATACCTAATTCTTCTAAGGTGACAGGTAAGCCCACTAAAATACAGAAGTCGAGAAATTCTTCTAATTCTTCCAATGGACTGTTTTCTAAAACTAATTGCACTAATGTACCAAAGGCAACTTTTTCGCCATGATACATATGGTGGCACTCTTCTAATGCGGTAAATCCATTATGAATGGCATGAGCGGCAGCAAGACCTGCACTTTCAAAACCAATACCACTTAGGAATGTATTGGCTTCGATAATATTTTCGACGGCTGTTGTGCAAACCCCGCGACTAACAGACAGTTTTGCTTTATAGCCATCTTCTAAAAGCGTGTTATAACAAAGTTCTGCCAAAGCAAGTGCTGCAAGTGTTGATTTACCTCCCGCCATAGTTTGTTTTTGCGCGTTGCTACAGGCTCTCGCTTCAAAATAAGTTGCTAAAGCATCACCCATACCTGCAACTAATAAACGGGCAGGCGCAGAAGCGATAACATTGGTATCCATAACAACCACATCAGGGTTGGTTGGGTAAAACAGGTAACTATCAAAGGCGCCGAGTTCTGTATAAATCACGGAAAGAGCACTGGTTGGGGCATCAGTCGACGCAATGGTAGGCGATATCACGACAGGGAGCTGACATTTATAAGCAACAGCCTTGGCAGTATCGAGTGTTTTACCACCACCAACGCCGATGATCACAAGCGATGCTTGGGCTTTTGCGAGTTCGGATAAACGATTAATTTCGTTATGTGTACATTCACCATTAAACAATTCGAAATGCCCATTAACTTCATACTGAGACATACTGTCTTTAACGGTACTGCCGACTAATTCCATTACAAATTTATCAGCAATGATCAATGCTCTATCACCAAAAGGCTTAGTGTATTTACCGATATGAAATAACGCATCAGGCCCTTGAATATATTTAGCGGGGGATTGAATAATTTTTAACATAATAGACTCCTACTGTTTATTGGTGAAACGAGAGAAAATCTGTATGCAACGTATTAATGATAGATAAAAAATGACTCATTTTTTATTCTCTCAATATCATACTAAATATATTGTGATATTAATTAAGAGTTAGGATGTTATTTAAGATTTTAGTCATGTATATATAAATATGTTGCCGATATTGAGAAATGTTCCTTTTTTCATATAAATTTATTTCTGAGTTGAGGTAAGCTTCATAAACAATTTAACTCATTAAATTTAAAGGACTATTATGATTATTACTTTACAAGGGCATGGCGCACCATTTCTAATGCGAAGCGAGTCTATGTTAATCAGTGGACATAGCAAAGATGGGATAGAATCCATAAAGATGGATCCCAAAATTAAGTCAATGGTTGGTTATACTAAAGTAATAAAGGAACATATTTCTGAATTACACAATACCAATATTTTGTTGAAATTGAGATCGTGCTATAGCGCTAATGGAGGACGATTTTGTAGCGCACAATATTTAGCTGACAAATTAGGTGCAACAGTAGAAGCATACTATGGTAAAACAACGCTACAAGGAGGTGTTGTAGGTAGCCTTACCAATCCAAATACATCTGCGAATAATAAAAAAATATTTCATCCTCACAGCTCTTCTATCGCAAAATCAATTACTTCGATTGGTTATAAAGTAGGGTATAAGTTTGTGGATATGATAATACCTTCTAAAAAGTTAGAGAATATGCCTAGTGTATTCTTTCAACATTCAAAATAAATTTATTTTAACTTCCCCTCATTTAGAACCGTTAAATGAGGGGAAGTTATTTTAATTTATCTCAACGAATTTTCTTTCAGAATTATTTTGTTGGGAAAAAAAGTAACGCAAAATAAAGTTCAGTAATACACCATAGGCCGGCAAGAAAAAAAACATACAAATGGTTAATTTGAATACATAGTCGACTAAGGCAATTTCAACCCAATTTGTCGCCATAAAGGTATCTGTACTGCGATAAAAGGCAATAAAGAAGAATGCGAGTGTGTCGAGTAAATTACCAAAGAACATTGCTGCACTTGGTGCTACCCACCATTTTTGTTGTTGTCTTAAACGATTAAAGACAGACACATCCATGATTTGACCTAACACATAAGCCATAAAGCTTGCTGTTGCGATCCTTGCCACCATGATATTGAAATCACCTAATGAGGTAAAACCCTGCCAACTTCCTTGAAAAAAGAGTGTTGATATCAGGTAAGAAATCGCTAATGCGGGTAGCATCACGGCAGTAATAATGCGTCTGGCAAGGGGGGCACCATAAATACGAACCGTTAAATCTGTTGCTAGGAAAATAAACGGAAAAGTAAAGGCTCCCCAAGTGGTATGAAAACCAAAGATGGAGATAGGTAATTGCACAAGATAGTTACTAGATGTAATTATCAGGATATGAAATAAAGAAAGCCATAACAGCGCTACCGCTTTTTGGCGGGGAGTAAACGTATACATAAATTGTACCTTTTTAGTGATTGGGGTGAGGGAACCCAATAAAACAGTGATTTTTCTCTTAAATGAGAGGATGCGCATAATACGCTGGTTGCGCAACAAAAGCAAAGATTAGCGATAATCCTCTTGTGCTTAATGTGCCGTGATGTAAATACGAAAGCGAGATATAATGACGGTATCTGTCAGTGTTAAGAAAAATGGTTAATAGAATGAATGCTCAATTTGATGATGCAACTAAAACATTAGATACGTTGGGGCTACGTTGTCCAGAGCCAGTCATGTTAGTCCGTAAAACCATAAGAAATATGGCATTAGGTGAGACGTTATTAGTGATTGCTGATGATCCTGCCACAGTGCGTGATATTCCTGGCTTTTGTCGATTTATGGAACATGATTTATTAAATCAAGAGACACAATCTGCACCTTATCGTTATCTTATCCGTAAAAAAGAGAGCAATCTGTAATTTATACTGTAAACATTGCTTATTATCGCGCTAAAAAATAACCCAAGCCCCACATACTGAGGTTTGGGTTTTGTTATTTTAGCGTGCTTACTCTTTGTTTGAAGCGCTAATTTTTACTCTTAACAGTCTTACGGCATTGGCTGTTACCAGTGCTGTTGCTCCTGAGTCAGCAAGAACAGCAACCCAAAGTCCAGTAATTCCTAATAAGCTTGTTACTAAAAATATCGCTTTTAAACCAAGTGCTATCGTGATGTTTTCACGGATAATTTTACGTGTCGCACGAGACAACTTAATAATTTCAGGTAAGCCAGTTAAACGGTTATGCGTTAATGCTGCATCAGCTGTTTCAAGTGCAACGTCTGTACCGCTTCCCATCGCGACACCAATCGTTGCGGCTTTCATTGCTGGTGCATCATTAATACCATCGCCCACCATCATTGTGTTATGCGTTTTACTGATTTCCATTACTGAAGTCACTTTATCTTCAGGCAGTAATCCTGCACGGAAATCCATACCTAATTTTTTCGCAATAGCGGCTGCTGCTCTTGGATTATCACCTGTTAGCATAACGGCATTGATGTTCATCTCTTTCAATAACTTCATTGATTCGACAGCATCGCTGCGTAAGGTATCTTGCATAGCGATAACACCGATAAGCTGACTCTCTTTTAATACGACTACCACGGTTTTGCCTTCATCTTCAAGGCGAGCAACCTCTTGTTGCCATTGAGAAGAGAGTAATGTGGCTTCTGATAATTGAGAAGGCGCACTCACCAGAATATGTTGGCTATTTAAATAACCTTCAATCCCTTTACCGGCTAGCGCTTTACGATCTTCTGCTTCAACAACAAGCACATCGTTTTCTTGCGCCTTATTGATAATCGCTTTTGCTAATGGGTGATGAGAACCCACTTCTACAGATGATGCAAGCGTCAGGACCTCTTTCTCATTAAAACCGGTTTCGGCAACAACATCAGTAACTTGAGGTTTCCCTTCAGTTAGCGTGCCTGTTTTATCTAGTGCGATAGTATTAACTGTGCCTAATTGTTCTAATGCTGCACCTCCTTTAATCAATGCTCCACGTTTAGTTGCGGCTGCTAAGGCTGATGTGATTGCAGCAGGTGTTGAGATAACTAAAGCACAAGGACAACCAATGAGTAACAGAGTTAAACCGCGATAAATCCATGTTTCCCAAGGTTGTGAAAATAATAACGGTGGGATAATGATAACTAGTGCTGAGAACAGCATAATAGCGGGTGTATAGTAGCGACTAAAACGGTCAATAAAGCGCTCGATTGGCGCTCTACGCTCTTCTGCTTCTTCGATCAGTTGCAAAATACGGTCAATGGCATTTTGTCCTTGTTCTGAGACCACTTTCATTTGCACAGATCTATCCACAGATAAACAGCCTGCAGCCACTTTTTCGCCTTGTAAGCGTTCTACAGGGACAGATTCTCCCGTTAATGCACTCTCATCAAAGCTTGCAAATGCGCTGACTAATTCAGCATCGGTTGGTAAACGTGAACCTGGTGCTATTTCGATAAGATCGCCTGGGCGCAGTTGCGCAACAGAAACGGTTTGTTTTTTGCCGTTTTTGATTAATGTGGCTTCTTCGGGAACTAGCGCCATTAAAGCACTTACACCACGACGAGCCCGACCTGCTGCGTAAGACTCTAACATTTCACCAATCATAAACAGCAGAATAACCATTGCGGCTTCTTCGGTAGCATTAATAAATAGTGCACCAATTGCGGCAACGCTCATCAATGTTTCGATAGCAAACGGTGTACCACTGCGAATAAGTTGTAAGGACTTTTTCACAATGGGGAATAGTCCAATCAAGGTTGTTGCGATAAAGGCTGCTCGACCTGCTTGAGGATCAATAAACTCTGCACCCCAGCTAATTGCCATTAAAAGTGCTAATACAATAACAAATGAACTTTCTTTCAAGAGACTTTGCTTAGCGACTTTTTTAGATAGAGGTGATGAGAGATCAAAAAGCTCAAAACCTGCACTATTAATTGCGGCAATGACATCAGCGCGTAAGTCACTATCTGCATCAACAACCAATTTTTCGGTGGCAAAAAGGACTTTTGCTTGTTTTACACCCACGACTTTGAGTGCAGCTGTTTCAATTTTTTGTGCGCAACTTGGGCAGTCCATGCCTTGGACTTTCCAACTAAAGCGTTGTTGTGCAATTTTCTCGGGTTCAATATTTGAAACAGGGGCGTTGATATCACAACCTCCATGACCATCGTGATCGTGATTGTGAGAATGCTTGCTGTGATGCTCATCCTCGCATTCAGGATCGCTTTTATCTATTTTAGTATGAGAATGTCCATTTTCAGTATGTGAGTGCGTACTATTCTCAGAGTGCCCTGAACAGCATTGAGAACTTGAGCAACAAGCATCGGTATGTTTATGATTATCGTGTTGATGAGCATGTTTAGTCATAACGGGCTCTCCTTGTTCAACGAAGTAAAGTCTAATTTCATTTATTTGATAAGTACTTTACAGCTTGGAGTAGAGTCCAGAGTCAAGATGTGTGATAAAAATTCATTGTCAAAAAATGCGAATTAAGTTGAAAAACTAACCCCTTGATTTAAAAATCAAAACAAGGGGTTGATTAAAACTAAAGGAACAATGCTCTAACAATAAAGAAGTGCCCAATAAAATAACAGGCGCTGACAAGCCCTTTAGATGCTGTAAAAGAGAAGCGGAATCGATTGATAAGCCATATAGAGTAAGCAATTACTAACAATAGAGAGCCAATCATAATAGATAAGTTGTAATCATTACTTAGGTAAAAGAATTTTTCACCCGCAATCCAAAACATGGCAAATGCGGCTAATAACGTGAGAGAGGCCGGGATTGCTAATTTATCGAGTTTTGTCCAAACAATGGCTAAAATGATAATGAAAGCAAGAATAACGAACCCAAGTAAAGGAAGATAAAACGAGAGTTGGAGTGGTAATAAAAAACTCACCATATAAAGAATATAACTCAGGAATACCAAGGCAATGGATGGTAGTAAATACTTACCATCAAATATTCTTAATAGATCAGAAAGCAGCGTTGCTAATAACGCGCCAACAATCAGGTAGCTATTAATATTGTGTTCAGGGACTTGCCATGCCCAAAGTAATAAAAGAAGTAGTGTAATAGGACGGAATAACCATCGTTGCCAATTAGGTCCACGATATGCGGCATCGATATAAAGCCATCCTGAGAATAATACCGCGAGAAAAGGCCAACTCATAATATCTCCCTTATATTCAGAACTGTTTTATTATTCATAACAGAAAGCTTAATTTAAGAATAGCGGTTAATGACGAAACTGACGGACTCATTAAAATAATATAAGCACACTGCTTTTTAATCCATATAACAATAGGAATTAATGTAATGAATAAAGCAGCGATTATTGGTATTGCAGTACTGATCATTATTATAGCATCGGCAACGCATCGTTTTTTTGAACAGCGAAAACAACGAGTAAGTGACGATAATGCACCTGTAAAACTTTATATGGTTGAAATAATAGATAAAAAAGAAGTCGCGGCAAATGAAAGGCGCTCAAGAGAAAATGACGTGAATGGTCCAGAAACAACGTATTATTATCAAGTCACCTTTCGTTTAACTACTGATGAGCGTAAAGATTTGGTTTTGAATATTGATAAATCTTCTTATCTAAATATTGAACCTGAAATGAAAGGACGTTTATTTATGCAAGGCAGTCGTTTTGTGAAATTTGAAACAGATGTACCAATTGATGAGCAAAGTAAAAAATAAGCAAGAGTCTTTATAAGATTTGCAACCTCTGGGGTAGATGGGCAACCCCAGATAATTGCGAGGGTATACGAATATTACGACTATTGTTTCGTTTTATTTTTCTGTTTTTCTTCGTATTCTTTTCGTAACTCTTTTTGTATTTTCAATAGTTCAAAAATACCAAAGAAGAAAATGCGAAATTGTTGAGCTGTTGATGGTTTTTGATCTTTAGGTTGTCCCGCTTTATACATAACGATTTGTAACCCATGCATAATTACCATAAAAATCAATGCAATATCCATAAAATACTTTAAAGGCTTAGGAAATGGGGAAATAATATTTAAAAACAGAAAACCCCAAACACCAACCATTAAAAATCGGCCTAAAAAGATTAACATAGCAACTCCATAAAAAATTAAGCAGATAAACTGCGAATATAAAGGCGATACGCAACTTGTCCTGCGATCTTCTCTCTATGCAATGTCCAATGAGGCGGAATAGTATAAGTTTGTGCTTTAACTTCTTCCTCAATATAAATATAGCAATCTTGTGCTAACCAACCGTTATTTTCTAATAGTTGGATAGTGTCAGACAACATGCCTTTATGAAAAGGGGGATCTAAGAAAACCACATTATAAGGCGTGCCTTGTTTTGCGAGAACGGATAATGCGCTGTCTTGAATAACATGTCCATTATCAGCATTAAGTAAGGCTAAATTTGCAGTAATTTGTTTGGCAACAGGACGCTCATATTCGATAAACGTGGTTTCACGAGCATAGCGAGAAAGTGCCTCAATTCCTAAGCCACCACTACCGGCAAAACAGTCGAGACAGCGTGCATCTTGAATGATGGGCATAAGCCAATTAAAGAGCGTTTCTTTCACTCTATCGGTTGTTGGTCGTAATCCTTGACTATCGAGAACAGGGAGTTTACGACCACGCCATTTCCCGCCAATGACTCTAATTTGTCCCATTGGGGCTTTTTGTGGTTTTTTGGCCATATTATTTGATTTATATCGTTTAAACGTGATTTCTGGAGTGTCTTTTTGAATAAGGGATCGGTGTCTATTAATATCTTGATGACTTCCCTTGATTTAATCCAGAATAATTTACCATAAAATTCGTATAAAAGATGCGTTTATCCATGATCAAATGATAGACTTCATTATTATTTTCAATATCGTCAATGTAATCGCGCCATGATTTAGTGCGAGGAGTTTAGTAGCTAATGGCAAAAGAAAAAAAAGGTTTTTTCTCGTGGCTCGGTTTTGGGCGTAACAAAGAAGAAAATATTGAGCAAGAGAAAGAACAGCAACGCTTAGAAGAAGAGCGTTTAGAACAAGAGCGTTTAGAGGTAGCACGTCAAGAAGCAGAACGCGCAGAGCAAGCACGTTTAGAACAAGAACGTTTAGAACAAGAAGCTGAACGCCTTGCGCAAGAAGAAGCACAGCGTCAAGCTGAGCTCAACGCGGAACAAGAGCGTTTAGAGGTAGCACGTCAAGAAGCAGA
>NZ_JAABNK010000019.1:0-3467 GCF_009915965.1 Proteus sp. G2300 | reverse complement strand
TCATGAGCTACGTTATCATTATGATGAGACAGGATTAGTCACCGAACAAAGCATTTGGCTTGCTGATGATATTGAGCATAAATGCCTTTCTACAACCACGTATCAATACAATGAACGTTTGCAACTTATTCGTGCCACCAATCCTGATTCGGTGGTGGAATTTGAGTATAACGACCAAGGACATTTATGTTGCGAGCGTATTAATGGACAAGAGATTACGCATCAATGGGATGAGAAGCACGATATTCTCACTCAAACCCGCTTTGGTGAGCGTGAGCTTAATTATGCCTTTGGTCAACTTCATGAACTGACTTCCCTGCAAGTCAATCAACATGCCCCTTTGCAATTTAGCTACAACGCCTTAGGACAAGAGTTTTTACGCCAAAGCAAAGCGGGTTTTGCTAATTCTAGCCATTACACCGCCACCGGATTATTGGCCCATCAACGTGCAGGACGGGGAACGGAGTCCTTTTTACAGTCATTACACGATAATCCACTTCAACCACCTATTTCGACCGATGTTCATCGAGGTTATCAATACGATAAAGCCTTTAATCTGGTCAATATCGATGATGCTCGCTGGAACCGCACACAATATCGCTATAACGCCAACGACCAAATTGTTGAAACCCAATACAGCAACCAGTTTGAACGCCAAAGCGAGAAGTTTCAGTACGATAACAATCTCAATATCACAGAGCATCAGTTTATTCCATCTGATGCGCATGGTGCGTTTTTACAACTGGCGCAGCAGCAACAAAAAGGCCGTGTCACTCGCCGTATCACCGCCAAAGGTTATCAAGACTATCACTACGACATTAATGGTCGATTAACGCAAAAAGTGGTTCATCAACACGGTTTTCGAGCAAAAACGTGGTATTACCAATGGAATACGCTTAATCAACTTATTGCCTGTTTTAATCCTGAAGGGGAATGCTGGCGCTACACGTACGATGCTTTTGGGCGACGCCTCAGTAAAAGTAAGGTAGTCGATAATCGCCCTATTTCACCGCCCAATTCACCGTTTAAAAATAAACGCATTCAGCGTGTCGATTACCTATGGTCTGGCGACCAGATGGTGCAAGAAACCCCTATTTATGCCGATGGCACACTGGCTTATGATTCTCAAATTCAGTGGCTCTATCAACCCGGTGAAATTACTCCAACAGCCCGTTATCAACGTGGAAAACTGCATTATGTCGTCACTGACCATCAAGGCACGCCACGAGAAATCTTTAGTGAAAAAGGGATTGTCAGTTGGGCAGGACGTTTAAATACCTGGGGGCAAATGGTGTTTTGGCAATCTCATGATGATTATGCCGATAACGACTCCGAATATACCGAATGTCATTTTCGGTTTGCCGGACAATATGAAGATAAAGAAAGTGGCTTGTATTACAATCGCTTTCGCTATTATGATAAGGACACAGGGCAATATATTTCACCAGACCCCATAGGATTATTAGGGGGCTTTAATCCGTATGGGTATGTGCATTGTCCAGTTGGGTGGGTTGATCCGTTTGGGTTGGCGGGTGAGGATTGTGATAAGCTTCTTAAGTTGTCATCATTCAATCCAGTACCTAAAAGTATTAGGCAAGAATATGAAAAAATTATTACTGGTGAAGGTACACCAAGAGTACATGCTAATACAGGGATTCAAAAAACCTTAGAAGATAGAAAAGGAAAAACCAATAAATTCTGGATTGGTGCAAAAGAGTGGCGAGTTGTTCATACTGGAAAAGGTGTCGACCCTCACCATCGTATTCTTGAGCAGACATTACCAAATGGTCAAAAAGTATATGGGTATGTATTGAATCATGATTATGAAAAAGTCTATAAATTTCCGAGCCCATGGTATCCCGATGGTGGTAAATATCCAGGACATAAACCAACTAAATAATATTTAACTTAAGGCGAGCATAGTGGAACATACAAAATACTATATATGTATTAATGGGGTGGAAATTATCTCAGCATATAATCTTGATATCTTAGACTTAAACCATATTGACAATGAGAATATATTTTTTCTTCTAATTAAATCAGATGAAATAAAGATTTCCGACAGTATCAAAATAAAAACAAATGACATAATTAACATATCATTTTATATAAATAACACATGTATTTATGAGTTTGATAGTAATTTGTTAGATAATGAAATCAAGTTAAATGAAGGTCAAAATTTATCATTAACGATAAAAACAACTGATTTACCACCATTGGCTATTTCTAATATTTTAAAAGAATGGGAAAATGGAAATGAAATATTTTACTGGAGAAACAATAAATGTGAAAAATCAAAAAAAATATGGTTAAATTCATGCCTATATTGGCAACAAACATTACCATCAAATAAAAATATAATATTAAACCCTCACATTAATTTAGATGACGTAAATAACATTCTTGATTTTTTCTGTATGCTTGGCGAAGCATTTTGGGGAAGAAAAGGATATATTGGAAAAGATTTCTATGGATTTAATGATCTATTAGGCGATCTCACAGCAAACGGAAATAAAATAAATATTTATATTAAAAATGATAAAAAATTAAAAGAATTTCTGGAACGAATTAGTCCAATTAATCATAGTTATTATGATGTTTTTATGTCCATTCTAGTAGATAATGATTGTAATATAATAAATGTAGAAAATAAGTCATGAGCTACGTTATCATTATGATGAGACAGGATTAGTCACCGAACAAAGCATTTGGCTTGCTGATGATATTGAGCATAAATGCCTTTCTACAACCACGTATCAATACAATGAACGTTTGCAACTTATTCGTGCCACCAATCCTGATTCGGTGGTGGAATTTGAGTATAACGACCAAGGACATTTATGTTGCGAGCGTATTAATGGACAAGAGATTACGCATCAATGGGATGAGAAGCACGATATTCTCACTCAAACCCGCTTTGGTGAGCGTGAGCTTAATTATGCCTTTGGTCAACTTCATGAACTGACTTCCCTGCAAGTCAATCAACATGCCCCTTTGCAATTTAGCTACAACGCCTTAGGACAAGAGTTTTTACGCCAAAGCAAAGCGGGTTTTGCTAATTCTAGCCATTACACCGCCACCGGATTATTGGCCCATCAACGTGCAGGACGGGGAACGGAGTCCTTTTTACAGTCATTACACGATAATCCACTTCAACCACCTATTTCGACCGATGTTCATCGAGGTTATCAATACGATAAAGCCTTTAATCTGGTCAATATCGATGATGCTCGCTGGAACCGCACACAATATCGCTATAACGCCAACGACCAAATTGTTGAAACCCAATACAGCAACCAGTTTGAACGCCAAAGCGAGAAGTTTCAGTACGATAACAATCTCAATATCACAGAGCATCAGTTTATTCCATCTGATGCGCATGGTGCGTTTTTACAACTGGCGCAGCAGCAACAAAAAGGCCGTGTCACTCGCCGTATCACCGCCAAAGGTTATCAAGACTA
>NZ_JAABNK010000018.1:0-17060 GCF_009915965.1 Proteus sp. G2300 | reverse complement strand
CGCTGGCTACGGTTGATCGCATTTGTGAAATTTGCCGTATTCAGCGTCAAATCAATATTTAATCTACCTAATGCTCCCGCCATAAATTCAATCCTTGGTATGAACACTACAAAAGCAAACTTTCACCCTGAATAAATGCAATATTCCTTGTTATTTGCTATTGATTTAATTATTGATAAACTGAAATTTCGAATAATAGAGGGGGTTTTATGAGACTTATTCTGGCGTTATTACTACCTTGGTTACAATTTTTCACGATTGGTCGCCCATTTGCTGGCATCTTCTGCCTTATCCTACAAATCACATTAATTGGCTGGATCCCTGCGGCTATCTGGTCGGTTTATGCGCTTTCTCAATACAATACGGATAAAAAAATTGAGAAAATGTCTCGCGGTGGTTAACGATTAAGCCCCACTGATGTGGGGCTATCGATTAGCTAATACACTCTCAGTAACGTTATCCCACAGCTCTTCTTCCGTGATTTTCTTCTTCCACATCGGCATAAAATCCATCAATTCAGGCGGAGACGTTTTCGGATCACGATTTATCATCGCAAGAAGATGCGCCACTTGTGCCATCCGATAATCCTCTCGCCATAAACCAAAGGGTTGTTTGCGATAAAAAGCTTCATATTCACACAAGTGGCTTTCGGGCATTTGCTCGATTTCCGCGAGGGTTTTTCCCAATGCCAGCGACAATATCAATTGAAATTGTCGCCGTTCTCCAAGTTTTTTTCGCTATTCCCCGCTTCTGCTGTAAACACCGCATTAGAGAACCCTTGTCCTAAACGATTAAGACCTTTTAAGTCTTCTTCATTTTCTGCATCAAAAAGCAGTTCCCCTTTTTCATCACACAACTTAAAAGCCAACATTCTGGCGACATCATATTCATCGTAGACACGATTTATCGCCTCATTAAATTGTTCGGGATCGTCTTCGTCTAAATAAATGTCCTGCGCCTCAGCGAGCTTGATTTTAATTTGGCGAAGTTTGCGCTGAATGTAATTCATGGTGCCAACATCCAACTCTTTGACATAAAAGGTGTTGTCTAAATAGGTAAAAGGCGTCACTTTCAGTGCTTGGTTTAACACTAATTCTCGCAATAAAGCGTTAGACATAATCACTCCTAAGATTTTTTATCGAGAAGGGAGAAGAGAAATAATGAAAGAGGTGAATTAGGGGTTATTTCTTCGCATTCAAATAATCACGGCCAGACAATTTAATTGAGATCCCCGAATCCATCATTTGCCCTACACTGCCATCAATGTTCATGCCCGTTTCGACGGAGCCGTAATAAAACATGGAGCCCTCATCTCGTGTTAAGACCATTTTCACCGCAAATTTTTCTTTGCTGTTTTCATATTTACGCAAGAGTCGCTGCACATCACTGGAGCTATACCGTAAGAAAAAGGTCAATTTAATTGAGCCGTATTCCGTATCGCCGGATTCATATTCCTTGCCATCACTGCAAATGGTGGTGACATCGATTTGTTCAGTCGTTGAACCGTCTTTGCTGAAGCTTTTTACCGCACAAAAGTTATTAGACCATTGAATACGTTGTGCTTTGGCGTTTGCAAAATCCGTGGGTAACGTTTTATCACTCCAATCCACTTCGTCGCACAGGGTCACTTTGTTGCCATCAACCTGTTCAACAGGAAAACGTCCATCTAACTCCCCGAATCCCGATAACATAATCATGTCATCGGCTTTCAGCTTATTATTGGCGATGGTAATAGTTGCCGGTGATAACGTGGCTTCCGTCACTGTCATCGCCTCCCCTAAGCCTGTTTGCACAAAGATCTTCGTGCCGAGGAAAGGCGTCGCTTTATGGTTTTTTGACTTTGCCATATCCATTCCTTATTTATCTGATGAAATCATTAATTCAAGAACAAGCCGATGCAATTTGACATCCGCTTCATACCCAAAGACCGCATTCACCCGTTGTGCAAATGGGATTGTCGCAACAATCTGAGTTTCAATCTTTTTACGCAAGACCATAAGGGGTTGTGGCTGTGGCGCATACACGTCAAGTTGCACGCGATAGTTATCTAAATCCGTATCCTCCAGCGCACTGTTAGGCGTGATGCTGGCAAACTGGATCACAATGGCGGGATAATGCCCTTTGCCTTCGGGTAATACCTGAAAAAAAACCCTTCCATCAACAAGCGGTGAAAGGGTCTCTTTTAATTGCTGTATCATGATCTCTACCTTGTTTTTTCAATATCCTCTTTGAGTGTTTGAACAATCACTTTAGCCGTCGCTTCCTTTTTCGCCTCAAAGCTGGGGCGCATAAACGGTTGTGCGGGCATCTTGGCGGTGCCAAACTCAACAAACCACCAATAAAACGGATCATTTGGGTTCAATGCCGCACTTTTTCCCGTTGCCTGTTTAAAGGCAGACACCTTTTTACCCGATAATGATTTCACCCAAATGCGCGTTTTGACTTGTCCATTACGCTGCACTTTCGTTTTAGAACGAATATTGCGCTTGATGGTGCCTTTGCGTCGATGCGGTACCGTTTCCTTAAGGATAGGCACTCGATGTTTGATTTCTTCTTTTAACGCCGAAGCGCCTGCATTCATCGCCTTACGTGCGCTTTGATTTCTGGTTTTACGGGCAATGTCTTGCATTCGTTGAGCGAGTTCAGACAATCCACTGATTTTAATCTCACCCATCATTCACGCCCTCTTTGCACATCAATTGAAGCTCACGATGACGCTCATAAGGGTCAATAATCGAAACAATATTAAATAGTCGCTTACCCCATACAATACGCATCGAAGTATCAATATCAGCGATATAGCGAATAATAATTCGTGTTGTGGCCTCACTTTGTACTTGTTGGGCTTGAAAATATTCCCGCCCTTGATAAGGCATGATCGCTGCACGTACTTTTGTCGCATGATCCGTCCAAATCACATCACTGCCACTGATGGCATCGGGCGCTAATACTGATTTTTGAATATGAATAGTGTGGCGTAATCGTCCCGGATCCATTAACTACCTCGCCAATTTCGACAAAGCAGTAACAATCGTTCTACTGCTTTATTTTCATATAACGGAATTTCACTTTGGCTGGTTCGATGTTCAAACATGTCCCCCAGCACTAAGAGCATTGCCGATTTCACTTCATAAGGGATATCATCAGGTGATTTCCATGCCGGTTCATCACACCATCTCAAACAATAATTTAATGCGCTTTGTGCATAAAATAGAATCTGCTCATCACGATCATCACCGCTGTATTCGAGATGCTGTTTTAATAAAGAAAGAGGAATGACATCTAAGATATTCATGATGCAATACGGGATAGTTACCTACCCCGACCTATTACTTAAGCACTTCTTCCAGACGTTGGGAAAGTTCCTTTAATTAAGGCTTGAGGGCGATAATGGGCTAATGCTAAACGTTCTTCACACAAAATGGTCAGCATATTCTTCACGAAATTATCACGATCTTCTCGACTCACTTCGATAACTGCATTCATTCGATCCCATACTTGAGACGCCAAATCAAATGCACCAACAGTAAACTCACCTTGTTTTTGTGCTTTTGTTGGAACAACAGGTAATCCCCACATTACATTTGAAGTAAACGCTTGTGGACCGCCAAAAATATAACGCCCTTCTTTATCTTTCATTAACGCAATGGCATGCCAATCACGAGGATTTAAAATGATACCAGAGGCGCTAAATTCAGATTCTGTTACCTGATAAATGGCATGAGCAATCAAGTCAGCATGCGTGTCCCCCGTAGCACTCAATGTGGTATCATAAGCAGTGGCAACATGATTAATCCCCGTCAAATTATCCGCTGTACCGTCACCATTGAGTAATTGCTCCTCTTCCACTAATGCTAAGCCATACAATAAGCGGTTATTAACGTAAGACTGTAACTGCACAGCATCATCCATCACTTGGCGAGACGCTTGGATCCAATGAGCAATAGTGATCACATTTGCCGTTTGTTTTTCAAACGTCAGATTAGATTCTGGCTTTTGTGCCTTTTCTTTCACGGGTGCCGCGCTATTGGTAAACAATTTTTCACGTACATATTCCAGTGAGTTACTGGAAATACGACCTTGTGCTAATAAATCGCGGATAACTAAACGACGCATCCCCGGCATAATAATACCCGGTACTTGCATCGGCTGAATAAGAACTCCGGCTGAGCTCGCATCACTGCCTAATGATTTATTAAAGGTTTTCACTTCATAAGAAGCCTGACTCCCATTCCATGATTTTGTCAGCGCTTCTGCTGCTCGCTCAGAAAAATCTTTTTTCGCATTAGGATCATCAGCGCTCGTTGCCCCTTTCTGCTCTAAATCAAACAGACGTTCACCGGCTTTTTTTAACTCCTCTTGAACTAAGACTAAATCTGTTTGTAATTGCTTTGAAACTGCGCCAGTAGCTTCAATTTCTTTCTTCTGTGCATCGAAGAGCTCTTGCACCTTTTTTTGTGATCCTTCGATGGCTTCTTGGATAATAGCTAAGTCAGACATATTCTATCCTTTCAGATTAAATGCATTAATTTGGTTAACAATGGATGCGACTAGGGATTGTTGAGTGTCATCGGACTCACTCCGAATAGCGGATTTGAAGCGGGAAATAAAACCGACTGCTTCTGATTTTGATAAACCGGCTGACTCTCTCAGCCAATCCTCAATATCTCGGATCGTTAATAACCCATCGATGCTCTTGAGTGATGAAACCTGTGCTTGGTCATTAGCGGGAAATGTACAAATACTAATTTCACGTAACAGGGAGATGTTTTTAAAAATACGGCCTGAAGGTGTTCGCTCAAAGTCATTACGCAGACAACCGAATCCGATAGAAAGCCCATCAACCGTGCCATGTTTCATTGCCGCTTTTAGATCTTGAGCCGCACTATGACCGGGTGTCAGCTGTCCTCTCACACGTAATCCTTTTTGATCTTCCTCCATGTACTCCCATTTCCCCACAGGAAGTTCCCAGACTCGATGGTTATAAAACATAGCGACTTTTTGTTTTTGCTTATCTAAAACATGCTTAAACGCACCGGGTAAAATAACGTCACCGTCGAGATCTTGATGACTAAATACGGAGGCATAACCTTCGAAAACGCCTTGTGTGCCATCTCCCGTAAATTTGATTTCCGCTTCATCAAAATTCAGTGTTTTTCTAATATCAGGCATTGAACCCCCATAAATAATTAAGCCCCACTTTCGTGAGGCTCTTTATTGAGTTGGTTAATCGGTAAATATTGTGCTTGCCGGTAAGCGACATCCCCACCTTCAAGAGGAGGATAATTATCGAGCCGTCGCATTTCATTAATGGTTCTTAGTCCGGATTCTCCCATCGCTTTCATAAACGCGGCGCGTGAAGTGGAATCGCCACGCAATAACCCATCAAGATTATGTTCAGCATGGTATTTCCCCACTTCGGGTGGTTTTAGAAGCCAACGCGCAATGCAGTTTTCCCATCGGGAGATATAGGGTTGTAAGGTATATTGAAGAAAACCTAAGTTTTGTTGCTCAATACCTGTTCCCCAACTTGTTGATTTTTCAACATCACCGACTAAATGCGGTGGAACACCAAAGAAACGGGCTAACTCACTGACTTGAAATTTGCGGGAAGACATTGTTTCTGCATCTTGAGGACTAACACCAATATCTTGTGCTTGAAATCCCCCCTCTAAGATCCACAATCGCTTTTTAACGGGGCCACCCGCAATTTCTTTGAAATTCTCTTCAAGTTGGCAACGTTGCTCTTTATTTAATACCTTATCACCCGTTGTTAGAATTTTAGGAGACTTAGCCCCATTGGCATAAAACTCACGTTGTTGATCTTCCATCGCAACGGCCGTACTTGCTGTCTTACACGCATAAGCAATAGGCGACAATCCAACTAATCCATTAAAACCAAACCCTTTTAAATGAAAAATTTCGTGTTGTTTAAATTTGGCAAATTCATGTTCACGCTGATATTTATAGATAATATTCTTCCCCTCCATGCGCACATCCATATTGGCAGATAACAGAGGAAGCAAGCTGATCACATCACCGACTTTATTTCGCTCAATCAACGCGAAAGCATTACCATAAAAGCAAAGCTGCATAGTCATTGCCTCTCGGAATTCTTGAGCCGTCATATATTGATTGGGCGAATATCGCAGCAATCGAGCCAATGGGTGACTTAAATCAACTTTGGTTCTATTTCCCTGTTTATCCGTTTCAAACACATCCAATGGCAAACAAGCCGTTAACGTCGAAATTAAGCTAACACAACGCCAAACCGTTGATATTTGGAGTATTCGCTCATCATTTACAGAAGAATCACCAAGCGAGCCTTGCGCTGAGATAGCGCCTGATTGTGAACCTTGTTCAGGTGTCACGAGTCTTCCCCCGACAAAGAAAGAAGCCAGACGCGCAAACCAACCATGATTAGTGCGCAAATCGATTGAATATTGTTTATCTGTCATCACATACTCAATGGGTTAGAGAAAAAGTCATCAAGGTTGCCATCATCAACCTCACCTTCCGCAGCCCCAATCGCCATTGCTGATGCCACCACACCATCAATTCGACCAGTACTTTTTTTCTTGGCAAAGACGCGGTTATCTTTTTGGTCAGCCTCAAGCACAGCAGATGCGGCATTCCATCTCAAACAAGGATTAGTGTGGATCTCAATCTTCTTGTCATCAATTAGCTGTTCAAACAGTTCGATAGAGTGTGGCATCCATAGCCCTGAATCTTTGGCTTTGTAATATCCTTGTCCATGCGGAGTTAAAGGAACCGTCACACCCGCTTCATCGAGTTTGGGTTCAAGGTATTTAATGCGATAAGGGTCAAAGGCAATGGCTCTCATGCTGACGTGCATCGCCATTTCAGCAATGCGTTCTGCCACAAATTCATACCTCACCGCATTCCCTGGCGTGGTATGCATAAAACCTTGCCTTACCCATAAGTCGTAGGGCACTCGGTCGGTTTTCGCTCTATCCAATAAAGTGTCTTTGGGTGTCCAAAATTCAACATAAAGACGTTTGAGGCGAGGAAAATACAGGGCTAATGCGGTTAAATCTTTGGTTCCTGATAAGTCCAATCCGCCATAACACTCTTCACCTTGAAGATCATCGAAGGTGAACGTGTTTTCACACTGCATCCATGTTTCACTGTTAATCCACGGATTATCGGCATCCACCCACTGGCAAAAATTAAGCCGACGCACAATGCTTTCTTTTGCGGGCATACCTCGAGCTTGTGTCACTTGTTCACGTAAGTAGCGATCAGAAAAGGTGTAGCCCAATGACGGATTGGCTTTCCCCCAGCAAGACTCATCCTTAAAGGGATCATCGCCCTCATCCAGTGAGCAAATATAGGAAAAGAAGCTGTCGTCTTCGATAGTGCCTTCGGCAACTTTTCGTCCGTATTCATGATAGTCATAACACACACTGGTTTTATCATGCCCACTATTGGTGATCATAAATATCAAGGCTTGTCGCCGACCTTTTGTGCCCGCTCGCATCATCTCAACGGCGGTATTATTTTTATGCTCATGAATTTCATCTATCAGCGCACAATGGGGACGAGGCCCTGATTGCCCATCATCTGAGCTAATCGGGCGAAAGAATGAACTCGTTTTCAAATAAGCCAAGTTCCACTCTTTGCCTGTTCCGCCTGATTTGGTGATCCGCTGACTTAATGCGGGAGATTGATCAACCATCGCCACCGCATCACGAAACAAAATCATGGCTTGGTCTTTTTTCGTGGCTGCCGCATACACTTCGGCACGCGGTTCACTGTCGGCGACTAAACAATACAACCCAACGCCACCTGCCATCGGGGATTTTCCTGAACCTTTACCTGATTCAACGTACACCATGCGAAATCGGCGTGTGCCGTCTGTCATTTTCCAGCCAAAAATAGAGCCAATCACAAAGCATTGCCAAGGCAATAAAATAAACGGTTTCCCTTCATGCTCCCCGCCATTGAGCTTTAAGACTTTCGCGAAAAAGTCGATCACCCTTTTGACAGCCTCAACATCCCAGACTAATCCTCGTTGCTCGGCTTCATTTAAGTCTTTGAGATGACGTGCACATGCATGACGAATATCAGGCCCCGCTAAGATTTTGCCTTGATGCACGTCTTGCGCGTATTGCGTTGCGGGCTCAACCGAAATATTGGTTGAGCGGATCTTCCTCTTCTTCTCCACCATCCATCTTCACCTTCGAACGAGCGGCGGGGGTTAAACCAAACTCGACTAAATAACTTTTAAAACGGCGATCTGCATCAGCCAACATGGCAACGGCAGGATTCGCTTTAATTAAAAAATCCCCTAATTGCGTTTTTGTGATGTATGTCCGACCTTCAATGGCAATGGTGTCTCGCAATTGAAGAATATCAGCGTAGATATCACACAGCCGTTCTAATGCCAGCGTGTCAGCCACGGTTAAAACGCCCATTCCATCGAGTAATAAGGTTAATTTTGCCCACGCCATTTTCCCCCAATCCGTTAAATGTTCGGGTGGGCTTGGAATTTCACGTTTGGGTTGGGGTTCTTTATCGTTGAGTTTTCGTTTTCCCGGATTACCGGTGACCACCTTCAAGTGGGTCGGTTTCGGGCGTCTTCCTGCCATCGGAACCTCCCAGAAAAAAACTTTTCATTTCGCGGTTGTGCACACAAATGAGGGCGCTAGGTAATCAGGGCGAAAGTGTCTGAACTTTTACCCCGCCCCCACCCTGTATTCATTGTGTTATTGATGCCAATGAGAATTGGGATCGAGTGGAATACCATCCGCATTACAGCCAATGACTTTGCCACTCTTTTCGATACGTTGTTTGGTCGAGTTATGATGCAGTTCGCATAAGCTTTGAAAGTTATTTTTATCCCAGAATAAAGCTTGGGCTTTTGCGATACGTTCTTTATCACCTGATTCAAGCGCTTCTTTAAGACGATGCGGAATAATGTGGTCAACTACTGTGGCCGCAGTAATGCGCCCTTGCTCTTGGCACATGACACAGAGCGGATGTTCATTAAGAAACGCTAATCGTACCTTTGCCCAGCGACCACCATAGACATTGCGTTTTTTCATGTTTTGTTTCTGACAACATCAGCTTCTATTGATGATTGCTTATTGCAGGTAATAATTCCTTTGAATATAACGTCACTAGACGTACTAAAACCTAAAGAATTATCGCTACTAATAACATAATGTTCATAATCAGCCTTATCCGCCCATTGATTATGAGTGGTTGCTAGTGTGATGATAGTTTGATTTATTTTATGTATTTTTTTTAGCAATTTAGCTGGCTTATCAATACTATTTAAATCGATGATTTTTGTGTTTCTTGGATCTGTATAAGGAAATTGCCCTGAATGACAAATCGCTATGAATTCTTTATATAGGTTGCTTCTCTCTTCAATTAGCTGCGATATTTCTTTTTGCAAGTAAACACAATGACCTATTGCCTCATAATTAATCTGTTTGTTTGACATAATAAACTCCAATAAAAAAGCCATTAGGGCCTATTCATCGTTAGATATTAATTAAATCAATATCCTCAATTTTAAGGAACGCTATTCAATACCAGGAATATAGATTTGAGCTTCTTTAAGAATTCGTTCCCTCGCTGTTAGTAGTAACTGCTTTCTACCACCAACTCCCCAGTTAGCCATCGTTCTTGCACAGTTACTTATATTTTTAGTTTCGGTATTAATGACATGATCTAGCTTGTTCAACTTAGACATGACATCTAATCCCTTCCTCGTAGCCTCTTTAAACGTGTTGTAGACAAGGATTTCAAATTCTGGCTTTAACCAAGCTGCATATCTAATAACGACTAACTCTAAAGCCCAAGTTCCCTGGTTGAGTCCACCTTTAATCACTTTAACCGATGCACTTTTTGTTGCATCGCTTAAAGCGTGAACAAATCGCCTTACTTGACGACTTTTCAAAAATGCACCAGGCCTTTGTGATTCCGTTGCTTTACCATCCGCAACAGCGGCCGCATGAAGATCATTTAAATTATATCTACCTTCACTATCAACACGGACAGACACACCATTAATACTTACTCTTGGATATTGCATAACGTATTACCTTCATTTGAAATGAACCCTCGTTCACATAGAAAATCAGCCCGTCGAAGCTCGCCAGCTATAACTGACTTTCTCGAAGGCTCATATCAAAGTGATTGGATTCGACGTTTTTGAATTGCTCTGTGAATGAGCGATGAAATGCGTATAAAAAAAGCCACCAGCGGTTAACTGATGGCTATCCATATACGTCACTAAATAAATGACGTTTGTAGAATTAAATATATTGATGTCTCTCCATCGTCACGCCCCTTCTTCTACCTACAGCTGACGTTGCTGATAATGACCGAAAAATAACAAAACGGTGGTATTCGTTGTTTTTGACTCTCACTATGCGCTCTCTATCGAGAAATAAAATAGGTCATGGCTAACATAGGAGACGGCGACAACGCGACGCTTTCTATTTCTATTGGCATTGAAATAAGAGTAGCGGTATGATTTATAGGTATTTATTTTTCGCTTAAATTTAGCCCCACGGTAAACTCAAACTCGCAGGGTTATTTTATTTGTATTCAATAGTTAATTAAAAAAACAATTGAAAGTATTCAATTCGCTTATTTGCTTAACAAAGCGATACTGAATTAATATCACTATATTCCTCTTGAGAAGTTCTTTATTTAATTTTGTCCATGCGTGATGCTGGAACTTATTTTTCATCTCTAATGTGAGAAGCTTCACACAAATAATAAATTTAACTCATATTTCTTCTTTATATAAAAATAAGTTGAATATTTTTACTAATATTAAAAGTTACTAAAGTAAAAATTTATTTACTCTTTTATTTTATCCCATTTTATTTTTATTAATAGTGATTAGTCTAATGGACAAAATTTACATTGCATCATCTAAAATTATTTCTGTTGCTTACGATTATCAAACTAAAATGCTAGAAATCGACTGTAAACATGGAGAACAATATCGATATAAGGAAGTACCATTCAGTATTTACCAAGGTTTAATGGCATCAAATTCTAAAGAAAAATTTTTTCATGCCATGATTGAACATAAATACCCTTATAATTAAATAACCTTATAGTTACCATTTAATATTATTATTCTTATTTTTATCACAAAAAATATCTTTTTTAAAAGAAAACAAAAACACAAATAAGAATCATTCCATCTGACTTATTAAAACTATTTAGCAAATTAATGTTAAGTATATTGTAACCACTTATTAAAATAATATTTTTGCCGCACTATAGGTATATTCACTTATAAGTGCTATCTTTATTAAGATTGATATTTTTTCGACAAATTTCAGTTTTGCCCTCGTACTCTACGTAGGGCTTTTTTTTAGTTCACACACTCCACTCTAATGTAATTCTGCAACCCTTTAATCATCTGTTCTGACTCTGCAATTCGTTCTCGGAGTAACCAATAATTTCGGATAGCGGTGTCAGTAGGTCGGGCGGTGGTTGCATAAGCCAAGCTGGTGGCGGGAGTGGTTTTGCTTTTTGGGCACTCTGCTTTGATATACACCCGCTCAGGATGACGCTCACTAATATCACGCAAGCGACTAATTTCATTCTTAGCATTCGCTAGCTCCTGCGTATATTGAATATCCAACTGATTTAATCGCATTATGCGTGCTTGATAATCAGTATTAATAGACTTCTGTTCTTCGAGAGCCACTGTCAGTTTTTTGTTGGTATCTATCAGTGAATTAATCCTGTTAGCTTGCCTGTTAATCCCCCAATAGCCACCCACAATGATGCCTACCATCACAATGACAGCATAGAGTTTCCCGTATTTCATGATTAGTACCGATGATGTGAGAGAGCTATCTGACAGCGTTTTTCTAAACTCACTTGGTCTTTAGTACATGAGTTATCAATCAAGAGATAAATGCCGCCAGCGACTGTAATGAGTAATGCAAGAATAAAGCTAATAATGATGATTAAAGTTTTCCATGACATAGTGCTGACTCCGCCTCTCGACGACTGACAAGCCCTCGCCAAACTTTTCCTCCTGCATAAACCCAACGTTTTATTTCTTCACAGGCACCCGCTCTATCACCAGCGTTTAGCTTCTTGAGTAATGTTGAGCGAGCAAATGCGGTTGTACCCACATTAAAAGCAAAGGAATATAAAGCAGCTTTAGTGTAGTCATCGAGTGATACTTTGATTAATGCATCGACTTGCTGTTGTGTCTTAATAAAATCGATTTGTAATAACGCATCACATTCTTGTTGTGTGTATCTCTTACCTTGAATAATGTCTTTCCCTGTATGCCCATAGCAAACCGTCAAAACACCTGCCACATCACGATAAGGTTCATAACACACACCTTCAAAATGGGTAATAACAACTAACGCGATTGCTGTGGCCCCTGCTGTTGTTAGCGCCGCTATTTTCTGTTTGAGAGACATTAGATATCCTTTGGCGCTTTCACCATTAATTCAGCAAGTCTTTTTAATGTTTCGGTTGGGTTTTGTGGGTCAACATGACGAACAAGCTCTTCAAATAATTGAGTGCGTTTTCGTTGCTCTCGACGAGTCATAAAATAAGTGGCTAAACCCAGAACCATGCTGAACGCCATCCCGATAACAAATCCCCATTCATATAATGAGAGACTGGCAAAAAATGCCGTTAAGCCTGCGGTTCCGTAAGTCACATTGGTTAATTTATCCATACGCATAGTCACCCCCAGAGGAGTGTCCGTTGATAATTAGTGTGAAAGAGTTAAAAAAATTAGGCGGGTATTAATACTTTAAGTGCCTTTAATAAACCTTCAGGCAACTGCTCTTCCAGTGACGCATTAGAAACAATCACAAGACCATACATAGATATCCATGTATTCGTTTGTTGTAAGTGCCCTTGAATAAATTGCTTCGCTTTCTCTAACAAATAAACACAACTCTCTTGCGTGTTTTTACGCCAATAAGACTCAATCGCCACCAGCAATGGGTCACCAGCATCATTAATCTTTTGTGTACCGATTCGATATTGTTTTTTACCTGCGGGAGATGTCGTGCAAATTAATTGCGTCAGTTGTTGGGTTTCACCATCAGCCGTATGGATATTCGCCGTTAAAATGATAGAAGTGTTCTTTTCACTATCTGTTTCTGAGGCATAGTGAAGACTAAACTGTAATTCGCTTATCTCTTTTGACATAACATTTACCGATTTATTTTAGTTAATAAGATGCCGACTCACAACTCTTGTGAGAACGGTATAAGTGGGTGTTGATTCTGTGGTCGACGTAGATGAAAAGGCTACAAAGTAACCTTATTTAATTTAGGGTTGAATACACCAATGAGAATAATTATCATTACACATGTATCAAATTGACAGGTTTGATACGAATTAGTACGACATGACTTACATTGCTTCTTGCGTTTATTTTATATGCCGATATGACTCCTAGCGTATCGGCATTTTTTTATTGTGTGTTGTGTAATCTCTTGTACTTACAATTTACATGTATCCGTTCAACGCCAAAAAACGAATATAGGTAAGGTCAAAAATGGAGTGACTAGACTCCTCTATCTTATTCGAGGTGCAATTCACTAAAACACAACTTTTATTACTATTGATATAAGTTAGAATTAAACTACTTTCAACTTTTGATGGTTGTTTATATGTTTAACCTTAGTCCTGCTATGCTCGGGTTCCTCGGTGGTGCTGTTGCTATCGGATTTCCACTTTTATTTAATTTGCTCAAAGAAATAGCTTTTGATCGGAAAAAGATGACAGTAGAACGCAATTATATTGGTGTTCAGCTTGTATTTATTTTGGATAAATTTGTTAGTGAATGTGCAGAAGTTTCATGGGATAGAGGGTTTGATGAAACCTATCATGAACCTGACTCCCCTGAATGTTTAAGCCCTCGAGTCGAACCTCCCATCTTCGATATGAGTACAGTGAGGGGTGAGTACAAATACCTTGAACCAGCACTCATTTACAAATTGCAATCCATCGATATTGAATTATTGAAAATCAAACAAGAACTTCAAGAAATGACATCTGATCTAAATTTTGGTCCAGAATTTATGGATCGCTATATTTTGTTAAGACGTGAACGTTATATAGATCTAGGATTGCACGTTAATCAATTATCAGAAGATATCCGTGATAAATTGAAAATAGATTCTGATCATGGATGGAAACCTAAAGATAGCTTGCTTAGAAGCAAGAAACAGATTCTCCGTATCAAATCAAAATCAGCTTTCAACAAAAAGTTAAAAAAAGCTGAACGGATGATGCACTCGAAACAACATCTATTTTAATTATTTCCACATTTTATCTAATTTTTTAGGATACTCTATCGAATGAAGAAAAAGATTTTAAGCTGGCTTGAATTTATTACTATTGGCTTAGCAATAACCTTCGTCTTTCCTGTACATGCTACAACTACTGAAACAATAATCAGGGCAGTGTGTACCTCTGAAAGTGGTTTAAATACAAAATATTATCAGCAAGGTATAGAAGTATGGGGTGGAGATTTCTTTTATGATGGTTCACCAATGGAAAAATGGCTGAGCGCTCAAGACAAAAGATCTGGTGGTTTAGGTGATTATACTTGCTACATCCAGAAAGTAGCGACACCTTATCCTAAATCTGTGATAGATGCTTTAAAAGCGTCAAAAAATAACTTTAAAAATTAAAATGAGCATTGTAACGATATTTCATTACATCAAAATATTTTAAAAAGTAGTCTTATCCTTTAAAAAGAGCGGGTTAACTAATCTTATTACTTAACAAACGAAAAGATTAACTTCTGTGCATAGGAAATAAAATGATCGATGACCCATTACCAGAGAACTGGCAAGACCTCCAGACAGGGGTTCAACGTATATTCCGTAATGTTGGCTTACTTGCAGAAGTTGAGGTCGATTTAGAAACCCCGCGTGGCTCGGTGAATGTGGATGTTCTCGCGACAGATGTTAGGAGCGTGGACAAAATCAGATATATCGTAGAATGCAAAAACTGGGGTAGTTCTATACCACAGACAGTGGTCCATTCGTTCACTACGGTAATGCATGAAACTGGGGCTAACATTGGATTTATTATTTCAAAGCATGGGCTTCAGCGAGGTGCTAAACAGTACACTCAAAACACCAATATTATTGGGATGACATACCTGGAGTTCCAACAAAGGTATTTTGAGGCTTGGTGGTATAGGTACTTTTGTCCACGTATCGGTGATGCTGCAGACGAACCACTTCAGTACGTCGAACCAATCAACTCTAAGCGAGATCGCGAATACGCCAAGCTTAGCCTTCAAGCACAAGAGAAGTTCGATCAGTTAAGGCGAGAGAAAGGTGCATCAGTCATGGTTCTTTCTATGTTCAATTACAAGTTTATGTCAAAAGCATTAAACACTGGCAACTTGCTAGAAGTCCCAAAGAATTTGGATGATTTTAAGACCAGAGTTCTCTCCCAAATTTGTCCTCACATTGAACTGTATTGCGATACGTACAGAGAGCTACTAAAGATCATATTAGAATACTTATCAGACACCAAAGCAGAGTTTGATACAATATTTGGTGGAGCCATCTTTGAACCGCCAATTAGTATAACGGGGGTTACTGCTGATGGTCCCCCTTTGGAAGATGGCAGCTATCATCATTAGCTTTCATACATAGCCCATGCTCCCGTATGTCCGCTCTTCGCTCAAACCAGACTGTCCACTCTAATTATGTTCGACTTACAAACCTTGTGAACTCAACTTTGAATTAGTGAAATTTAAACCCCTCACAAAAACAATTAAGGCTACACATTATGCGTAGCCTTAATCTTATTCACGTTACCTAACCCAATTATTTTTTATCTTTATTTTCTATCGCTATTGTTTGCCGTTTTTCTTCTTCCGGTAACTCATACTCAATAGCAATGGTCAGAAGCCCACTTGATAAATCCGCTTTTTCTATTTTAACATTCTTACCGAGGTCAAACTGCAACGTAAATTGCCCTTGAGATATGCCTCGGTGGATCCATTTATCATTGTCTTCTTCTGATTTTTCTTCTTTTTTCCCTTCAATCAATAAACGACTTCCTTTTAATGAAACCGATAAGTCATCTTCTTGATATCCAGGCACACTCACTGTCAGTTCATAATGGTTATCATCAATCTGTTTCAGGTTATAGGTCTGAATTGGTGATGCAATAGGCTTACTACCTGTTAACTGACTAAACAGGCGATCTATCTGATCAAAGCGGTTTGACAGTAGGTTGTCAGATAATGCTGGGAATAATGAAAAAGGTTTAATGTTAGGCATATAACTCCTCCTTCAGTATTTAGTGAATTATGGGCGGTATCTTATTTGCCCAAAATATAAATATGAACGAACAAAAATTTTTCAAGCCCTAAAAACTCATTTTTTTATCTTTAACCAACCAATATGAGATTGCAGATAGCAAAAAACCCCGCCGAAGCGAGGTTTTATATATTCAACTATTTAATGCTTAACTCATTTGAGCTGTCATCACACTTTTGCAAAAGATACATTTTGCGCCGTGTGGATTGTTCACTGTGACATCAAATTGTGATGTTCTATATTGTGAACCACTACAACAAGGGCATTTAAAATAGAGGCGAATAGTAATAGCGCCTTTAGAGAGCCACCACGTTGCCTGCTGCTGGGCCTTTCATACCATTTTCCATGGTGAATGAAACTTGTTGGCCTTCCGCTAATGTTTTGAAGCTATCACTTTGGATTGCAGAGAAATGTACGAAGACATCTTTGCTGCCATCAGCTGGAGTAATAAAACCAAAACCTTTACCTTCATCGAACCATTTTACTGTACCAGTCATTGTATTAGACATAGAATTTCCTTTAATTGATTTAATTTGCCATAAGGCATATGCGGTTTGTTTTGTATTTTTACTTATGGGAATTAATTAGAAGGAATTCACAATGAAGAGGTATCGAGGATAACGCTAAACGGGAACAACTTTAAACTTACTAACATAAATAGGTCTGTACTTCCAAACCAGTGACGCTATTAAGCCATAGAAAAATTCAGATAGCAAACTTTATTTT
>NZ_JAABNK010000017.1:0-12958 GCF_009915965.1 Proteus sp. G2300 | reverse complement strand
AATCGATAGCCCCACATCAGTGGGGCTTAATCGTTAACCACCGCGAGACATTTTCTCAATTTTTTTATCCGTATTGTATTGAGAAAGCGCATAAACCGACCAGATAGCCGCAGGGATCCAGCCAATTAATGTGATTTGTAGGATAAGGCAGAAGATGCCAGCAAATGGGCGACCAATCGTGAAAAATTGTAACCAAGGTAGTAATAACGCCAGAATAAGTCTCATAAAACCCCCTCTATTATTCGAAATTTCAGTTTATCAATAATTAAATCAATAGCAAATAACAAGGAATATTGCATTTATTCAGGGTGAAAGTTTGCTTTTGTAGTGTTCATACCAAGGATTGAATTTATGGCGGGAGCATTAGGTAGATTAAATATTGATTTGACGCTGAATACGGCAAATTTCACAAATGCGATCAACCGTAGCCAGCGTTAAACAGAACAATTTGGGTAAAGTATTCGCGTCAGTCTTCAAGCTATCACCGTACAACAAGAGCGAATGTTATCGCAAGCCAATGCAACGGCGAATGCGGTAAGCCGTCCAAGTCGGTTCATATTGTCGCAATAAGATGAAAAAGAACCGTAGAATCTTTACTTCTAGAAAAGGAGAGGGTGATTTGTTCAAAAGTATCAAATAGCCATTTAACTCTATCTATAGTTGCATCTAATATATTTATTCCAAGAGGAATTTTTCGTTTACAGGACATAACTATTACCAAAATAGATTAGCCAATAGTATTAATAAATAAAAATATTGTATTGCGTGCTGGGGTTTTTAATTCATTTAATAGAAAATATAGTACTTGGGATGCATTAAGAAGTCTGCCAGAATTTGGTACAACAAATCAAATAGATCGTGATCTTCTTGGTTTACAACGTGTTAATGCTCCTGGGCGTAATTTTTCTATGGATATATCATTGTATTTCTAATGCTGAATTGATAGACAACTATTTAGTTTATTACAATTAGCTAAAGCCTCTTAAATGAGGCTTTAGCAAGATTATTTATATAATATTAGAATTAAATTGGTGGGTAGGTTATTTTATATATTAGTTGATTTATTTTTTTTCTGTTGCCAAAAGCGAAAAAGGTAAGTTAATCCAATAATAATTAGATAAATAATAGGCTCTGGTGTCGGCGATTTTAATGATAAAAAATAATGAATACAGACTAATAATAAGAGTGGATAAAATAGACTATGTATTCTTTTCCATTCTTGATTAAATTTATTTTTTAACCAATCAAATGAACTTATAGCCATCAATAATAAAATAACCCAACATAAAGCTCCTATAATAAGATAAATACGGGAAAAAACTTCGCTAAAAAAGAAAGTAATATTTTCCCAACCTATTTCAAGTAGCAGATAACTTGCTAAATGTAAATTAGCCCAAAAAAAACACCATAATCCTAATAGTTTTCTTACTTGAAATAATGTGTTTAATTTTAAGTAAAAGGCAAACATAGGGATCAGAGCTAATATAATTAATAAACGCAACGTTGTAATTCCAGTAAAATGCTGAATATCTTTTGAAGGATCTGCGCTGAAATTTTGCGTATAAATTGCATAAATAAGCCAAGTGAAAGTCAATAAACCAATAAGATGGAATATTGTTTTTAATAACTTAACTTTTATTCCATATATTGGTTGCATTAAAAATTTCTCCGTAAATCTAAATCTTTATATAAATGCGCTACTTGGTCGCCATAGCCATTGAACAATAATGTTGGTTGCCTTGTAACTTGGCCTAATCCACCTGTGCCTATAAAGCGTTCTGTTGCTTGTGACCAACGAGGATGGCTAACATCTGGATTAACATTTGCATAAAAACCATATTCATGCGGTGCCGAAAGATTCCACGTTGTTGGTGGGATTGACTCAGTTAAACGAATTTTGACAATGGATTTGATCCCCTTAAATCCATATTTCCACGGAACAACAAGGCGAATAGGTGCACCATTTTGGTTTGGTAAGGATTTTCCATATACCCCTGTCGCCAATAATGTGAGTGGATTCATCGCTTCATCGAGTCTTAATCCCTCGACATACGGGTATTGCAAACCGCCGCCAATGAAGCGACTATCTTGTCCACGCATCTCCTGTGGTGCATAACGTGTTTCAAAGGCAACATATTTTGCACGACTATTGGGTTCAACCAAAGAAAGTAAGCTCGCTAATGGAAAACCGACCCAAGGAATGACCATCGACCATGCTTCAACACAACGCATACGATAGATGCGTTCTTCTAATTGAAATTTACGATTAATATCGTCTAAGTTTAAAGTAAGTGGGCGATTAACTTCACCATCAATAGTTAATGTCCATTCTTCTGTTTTCATTGTGTGTGCATACTTAGCAGGATCGGATTTATTAAGGCCAAATTCATAGAAATTGTTATATCCGATTATCTTATCTTCATGAGTTAATTGTAATGAAGATTGATATTCTTCAGGTTGAATAAATTGTAATTCTTTACGGGATGATTTTGGTGTTGCTGGTTTGTTATCTTCAGTAAACCATGAAAATAAATCGGCTTTTACAGTGGATGAAACCGCTATTCCAGCAGCGCCGATACCTAATAATTTTAGTAAATTACGTCGTTTCATCATAAAAACAGATTCAGGTGTGATTTCTGATAGGTTATTTTTCCTGTTTTTTTTTCATGATGTTACCTCTACATAATTAAGAAGATATTTGATTGATAAGTTAATTATGCAGAGATGTTTTATAAAAAAGCTGACAAAAAGATGACAATTTTGTCATATCGCGTAATTAGCATGGAAAGGTTAAAATAAATACATTATGTTTTCCAATACGCTCGTAACTGACTTTACCCTCATGTAATGTCATAATCGCTTGTACAATTGATAAGCCTAAGCCATTTCCATCTGTTGTTCTTGCATTATCACCACGCCAAAAACGAGTAAATATTTGTTCTTGTTGATTCAATTCATCACCAATATTACTGATACTAATCAGTAACTGATTTTTTTCTTTTTTACATTGAGTGACTACTTGTGTATTAGCGGGAGAATATTTAATTGCATTTGATATGAGGTTCATTAATATGCGAGTAAAAAGTAAGTGATCTGCACTAACTGTTAATGTTGTAGGCTCTTTTAATAAGGTTATCTGTTTTTCTTCTGCATAAAATGAAAATAGGTTATAAATTTCATCAATTAGATCCGATAAGTTCAAGTTTTCTCTATTTAAAATGATATTTTTATTTTCAGCACGAGCGATAAATAAAATATTTTCAATTATTTTTGCAAGTTTATCCAATTCTTCAATATTACTAATAATAATTGATTCATATTCTTCTACGCTACGAGAGCGTTGTAACATAATTTCATTTTGAACTTTTATAGCGTTAATTGGTGTTCTGAGTTCATGAGCCAAGTCATCTGCTAATTGAGTTAGCTTTACAAAATCATTTTTTAACCTTTTTCTCATTATATTTAATGAGTCACCTAAACTTTTCAGTTCATTGGGAAGTTGTGAGATATTTATGGTTTGGCTAAGAGTATGTATGTCTGTTTTAGCCGTAATTTGGCTAAGAAAACGGATATCTCTTAATCCATGTTTAATTAACCAAAAACTTAATATTCCCATAAATAAAATAGAAGCTAATGAGATAATCAATATTTTACTTAAATATTCGCTTAGCATACTGATGCGCACAAAGGATGCTTTGGCGATCACTACATTTAACACGCCTATTGGTGATTCTATTGTAAAGTTAATAGCCGAAACAGGGACACCTGATTCTGTTTCCCAGGAGGTAATCATGTTTAAATCTATATTCTTTGTATCAGTAGTTTTTAGATGATCTGAAAATAAAATATCTGAATTAGTATCAACTAAAATTTTATTATTAGCATCCGTAATATAAATAATATCTTGTTGCATATCCATCATACGTTGAAAATAGATAGGTAATGTTTTGATATCAATTCCACTATTAATTAACTTTACTAATTGGTCTGCACGATTTACAAGTAAGGTATTATCACGAGATGTTAATTCATTTTTAAGCGATTGATAAAGTGTTAAAGACATAAAACCTGCATTTACAATCATTAATATGATAAATAAAGAGATAATTTTAAATCTCAGTGATTTTGTTTTCATTACTGACTCCATTTAGCCTATATCCCATTCCTCTAACCGTTTCGATTAATTTGATTTCAAATCCATCATCAATTTTTTTTCGTAAACGACGGATAGCAACATCTACAATATTAGTATCACTATCAAAGTTAATTCCCCAAATCTCGCTTGCAATTAATGTCCTAGGTAATATTTCATTAATATGTAAAGCAAAAAAAAGTAATAAAGAATATTCTTGGCGAGTCATTGGGATCTGTATATTATTACGCTCTACTTCATGACGAGATAAATTGATTTTTAAGTCAGCAATTTCAATAATTGTTGAAATATTTTGTTGAACTCTCAATTGATTTCTGACTCTTGCCAATAATTCTGAAAATGAGAAAGGTTTTACTAAGTAATCATTTGCACCTAATTCTAATCCTTTAACTCGGTCATCTATAGCATCCCTTGCAGTTAAACAAATTACAGGGACTGACTTTGATGTACGTAATATTTTTAAAATATTCCAACCGTTCATTCCGGGAAGCATGATATCAAGAATAATCAATTTGTAATCATTTTCTAATGCTAAATAGAGGCCATCACGACCATCATTCGTAATATCAATAGTATATCCAGCTTCTTCTAGCCCTTTTTTAACCCAATTGGCTGTTTTTTCGTGATCTTCAATTAAGAGTATTTTCATACTGATCCTCTTAAACTCTTTAGAATAGGTATTTTGTATTATTTTAAACCAGTCATATATAGGATTAATAGAGCTAATTAAATATGATAGTTTTTACTAAAAATGACCTTGTAATAATAGGTTTTAGAGACTCATTACATTGTTATTAAATAGTTTTTATGCAAAAGAGTAACCAACTGATTTTATTAGATAATTTTTTTATGGCAGTAGATTTCACTCGTTTTTGTATTCTTATTCTTAAGAAAAAATTGTAAAACTTATATATATTCGACTAGGGTTTAGCAATAATTTATGATGAATATGCTATAAAAGTTGAAGAGGATGAATGTATTTGCTTGGCTATTGAAACTAAAAAAGCCCACCGAAGCGAGCTTTTCTATACTTTAAAATGCACGTGCATTTCTCGTGCACTTTAAAGTCTTTTTATTGTCAGTGTGTAGTTCTGTTGGTTTATATAACTTATTGTTTTTGAAGGTTTTACTCTATCGCTGACCCATCAAATTTGGTGCTAGTGGGAGTTGGATCCCACTAATTGTATTGATTTGATAGTGACTGATCCCCCTTATTTTCGGGTTAAATCTTGCGCATGGGATAATCAATGGGCAAATGAAGCAGAATACTTAGCGTGGCTAGATGACGTATTAACTGAGTTTTGGCGAGTATTGAAACCAAATGGAAGCTTGTATTTATTTTGTGGCTCTAAGCTTGCCTTTGATACTGAATTATTAGTAAAAAGGCGATTTAATATGATTCACCTAATCGTATTATTCATTTACCCGTCACGATGGGCGGAAGAACTTATAGAGTAACACATTTTGATCGGTTGTTTACCAGCAAAGGTATTCGCTTATTTCGTTGGAGTTCATTAGATTTTAAGCGAAAATTTAGTGTTCATAGCAATCCTATATTACTCACTACTTTAGGCTATAATATGGGAAAACTGATCCTAATATTGAAAAAATATAATAACGAAGAATCAGCTAGTGAAAATATTCAATAAATTAGATTAATGCTCTAATTAAAAATAGATCATTTTTTCATTATATAGGTCATTACTGCAATTTTCTTTACTCTAAAGAATAAATTTAGTGATATTTTATTTTTAATGCAATCATAGATAGTAATTACTAAACTCATGGTGAAATAAATAAAAACTAAAACTAAGAATGAATAGAATAAATGAGGTGTGGATCCTGATGTAATTATGCAAATGAAAACTATAGTAAGTGAAATAAATAATCCTTCAAATAAGATACAATCAAAGATAAATGTGTCAAAGAACCATTTTTTAAAACTTTCTTCTTTATTGGCTTGGTTGTTATAAGTTTGATTTATTTTTTTATATCTTTGTTCGATAAGTTGTTCATTATTTTATCTATATCGAATTTTTTCATTATGTTTTTATCTTATAATTATATTTATGAAATGATACTTTTTAATAAAAAGGATTTTAAGTGCAATTAAAACGAAAATCAATTGTATTAAGTAACACCAGTGCCATTACTATAGCCTTAAGTCTTATTAGTTATTTGGAAGGAATAAAATACAAATCCTATTATGATGTTACGGAGTTTTGACGTTTTGTTATAGCCATACTGGCAATGACGTTATTCAAAGTTGAATATACAAAATCTCGCTTCGGTGGTTTTTTATTGTGATGTTAGCCAGTTTAAGTCGGGTTAGCGTCTTAAGCATAAAACCACCCGCTATGCGGGGGGATGATTTTATCGGTAGAAAACAATTATTTCTTATTTTACTGTCCAAGCTTCTGAGAAATGGCGCTTTGAAAATAATTCTGCTAACCCACTGATTTGTTTTAAGCGTAATACTTCATCTTGTGACATACCTAGCTCATCACCAATTCGTTTATCGCTCCATCCTAATCGGGATAGATCTCTAACTATATCTGACATAGCTGCGACTTGATGCTGTCCTCTTGCTCGATTATGACGAATAGTTGTTGCTATTTGCTCTGACATTGTGTGATTTTTAACATCAAGGAGGGTGACTGGTAAATAATTATTAATTCGTTTTTTTAAGGCACTTTCTTTACTTAATAGATAACGATGATAGCCATCAACGATTTGCCATTGCAATTGTTTAGTTTTATTTTGCTGTGCAGATAATACTACAACGGGTTGAGTATAACCGTCTTTTATCAATGAGGTTTTGAGTAATCTTTTTTCTGTTGGAGACATAACATTAGGATTGTAGTCATTTGCTATGACTTGATTTTGCTTTATCCAAAGAACACAATCTATAGGTTCATTTTTGAACGGACTAATTTGATGAAGAAATAGTTTGATTTTGTTAATAGCTTCGATTTTTTGCTCATCATTTAGTTTTAGTAGATAATCTTTTAGCGAAGAAAATACTGTTTCAATAGTCATATTCACCTCTTGTTAAATCAACTGCCAATTTTTACGTTTTTCTTGTATCCGTTTGCAATATCGGTCATAACAGTGTGATTTGGTAGGACTAAATGCTAATGTTCTACACCAAAAATCATTACGTAAAATAGTTTTACAGATCCGTCGCCAAGACGGGATTTGTTTACTGCTAGTATCACCGTCTTGTTCATCCGGTATTCCATTTGGGTAATTTCGCTCTGCATACCAATGGAGATAAACTGCGATTTTATTTCGATAATGTTCGGCAGTTTGTTCTGGTAAGCTCGCTAGTAAAAAGTGGGCGTAAGATTTCCATGTATGATGGGCGGGCTTGCTAATTTTGCGTTGCCCAAAAAAACCTGATTTATTACGAGGGTGAGTGTATAACATACCTGCATCAGCACCACTCACTCGTTCACAGGCGAGACTCCACGTCTCAGGTTCTAAAACATGGTATAACCATAGCCCTTTGCGTTGTTCAGGACCAAATGGCTCACAAATACGCATTTGACTTAAACTAACTCCAGCTTGGTGCATTAGATCATAAATAGAATTATAGGGCAGGTTAAAATGTGAAAGGTATGTCCAGATATCTTTTACATGCCAGTCATAAATAGGATAGGCCATATAATAAAAACCTTCGGGTGATGCCGTTGTCCATGGGATGTCATCGGCATAACGTAGTTTTTTGTTGTTATTAATAGCAATAAAGCGATTTAATGATTCATCAGTTCTAATTCCTAATAAAATGACTGAACTACGATGATTTCCTGTGATCCACTGATTAAATGCAGGTGTGAAGTCTTCAAAAATCATATTTGGATGATAAAAAGGGAAAAAACCAGGATCAGTAATGGCATCTTTAGGCGGTTGTCTTACCCATTTTTTGCCAGGTTCCCATGCTGTCCATGTGGGTTCATATTGTGAGATCCCGCTTTCCGTCGTGATAGGTAATGCTATCCAGTAAAATCGCTCAGTACAGTCTTCATACAAAGATTTCATGTTTGTAACATGGTTAATGGTCGCAGAGTATTGCACTTCCCAATCAAGAAACATGACGTTGAATTTTCGATGCCGTTTTCTTGCTTCAGCGGCAACAAGATGAAAAAGAACGGTAGAATCTTTACCTCCAGAAAAGGAGAGAGAGATTTGTTCAAAAGTATCAAACAACCATTCAATCCGTGTTTGAGAGGCATCTAACACATTTTTTCCAAGAGGAATTTTGTGTTTGCAAGACATAACTATCACCAGAACAAGTTAGTTAATAGTATTATTACTTAATCATATTTAGATTATAAAGGTAAGTGATGATTGCTAGTTGTTACTGAGGTTTATTTGAAAAAATTGAACAATAAATTATATCTTATTGTAATTATTGATAATATCTAGTAATGAAAAATTTTTTATGATTAATAAAAATTAAAGTAAGTAATGATTTGGTAGATAATTTTATTAAAAATATTTCCTGAGTCATTATTCGGTATTTTCAACTATTCATACAATAGATAAAAAATAAAATAGTCATTTTATGATAGGGTATTGTATGACATTAAGTACACATGATGGAGCCAAAGTATATACACCTGTGTCATTGAAGCTATATGATTGGTGGGTACTTAATATTTCTAATAGCTATGCATGGCACTGTGATACGAATAAATATCTAATTCCGCATTTTAAAAATTATCTCAGTGATCGCCATATGGATATTGGTGTTGGAACGGGATTTTATTTAAAAAAATCATTAAATTATATAAAAGAAATCTCACTGACTGATCTTAACTTCCACAGTTTGGAACATACTAAAAAGTATATACCTGGTGATAAATTAATAAATTGCCTCCAGCATGATATTTTTCATCCTTTTTCTAATGAATTAAATGCATCTTATAATTCTATCTCCTTGTTTTATTTACTACATTGTTTACCAGGAACAATGAGAGAGAAGAAAAAAGCGATAGAGAATATCAGGTATCTACTGACAGAAGAAGGGGTTTTATATGGCACAACAATTTTAGGTAAGGGAGTTAAGCATAATTTTTTTGGTAAAAAATTAATGTCTGTTTACAACAAAAAAGGTATTTTTTGCAATTATTCTGATTCGGTAGATTCTTTGGAAGAAATACTTTCTTCTTTATTTCATGACATCTCTATACATGTCCAAGGTACTGTAGCTTTGTTTACAGCGAAGAATAAAAAATAATATGAAATATTATTCTGGATTAGAGGCTTTTTATTTTTATTTTCTTAAGGAACAGTATGTTATTACGTAGTCTGTTTTTTACCTGTTTATTATTAACACCAACGGCATTTGCCACAGATACGTTAAGTCATAATATTGAATATTATTCTAATGTTACGTTAACTGATTTTAATTCGGGAAAAATTGAAGATGGTCGATATTTTTGTGTTAAAGCCATGAATTATGGTGGTGAATTTATCGCCTGTGCAGTATCTAATAAGTCAGATTGGGCTTCTTCTTATGAGCACTTTTTTCAGCAAGCTCATTATTACTACACAACGGGGAAAAGCTTTAGGTTATATGTTCAACCTAATGTTTGGACACATCCCAAATTTACTCGAATATATTCAAATAAAGCGATAGCAGGATTCGCTAGTTGTCATAATAATCGTTGTATGGGGCCAACAAAAGACAATTAATTGATTAATATTCAATTTTATAAATTGGATAAATCCCATTAGAGTTTCAGGTAGAATTTTTTAAATTAATAAAGAGTAAATGAATACTCTATAAACGCTAACTTAATGATATTTAGGAGACTATATGAAATTTTTATTTAGATGTGTTTTTTTTGTTGTAGGTATTTTGTCTTCTAGTTTTGTCATGGCAGATAATGCCGATGAGATAACTAAAATTTCTTATGTATGTGAAAATAATAAAGTGATGGAAGTTATCTATGTAAATACAGCAAAAGATAGCTATGCGATTATTAATCAAATGGATGAAATGATCCCAATGAAAATCATGAAAATGGCTTCTGGTGCAAATTATGAGGCGATAAATAAAAATTACACCTATAAGCTTTATACTAAAGGTGATAATGCCGATTTAGTTGAAGGAAAAGATAAACCAGTATTGAGTGGTTGCAAAGCTGGTTAATTATCACTAGTTTTATTGAAAATCATTTAGCGTTCTTATAGAGGTCACTTCGGTGACCTTTTTCGTATAAAAAGGCAAGTGTGAATATTGAGTAAGACATAAATATTCATGCACTATCAGTACATAGAACGACCTGTGTGACAAACTTCTGAGTTACAAAAACTGCTCTCTGATATAAAAAGGCAACGAGCTGTGGTGATGACTTAAAGCATGATACACGCTAATTCATTAATTAAAATTAAGCTTTATGTTTTCACTTATAATTCACTCACACTAGCATCAATGGACGCTTCTTTGGAGTGACTAAGCGTATGGAAATATTAATTAAGATACTTATGAAACGGCTGGCTTAAGGGCATTTTTGGACAGTCTCTCATTATATGAATGAGGACTTGTTATAAGGATGGTGTATAAATATTAAGTTGAGTTATAGAGTGTAATTAATAACCATTTATACCCTTTTTATGAAGGTTTGTTGTAAGTAAAACAATAATTATTGATTATTAAACTTTTATTTTTGATAAAAAAATCCCCCAAGGTGAATTGGGGGAAATGAGTTATATATAATGACATAGGAAAAAAGATTATGAGGCTTTTTTATATTGTAAAAACTTACAAATCGCAATGATATCTATTAAATTTTATTGATATGCAGTAAATAAATATCAAATTGTTTTAATATTGAAATAATGTGCTCTTTATGTTTTTTTATTCAAAATTGTAAGGGTAAAAAAAATCCATCTGAGAAGATGGATTAAGAAATACGCACATCAATCATATAATGAAGAGAACATATCTACCAAATAAAACAACAAAGTTAAGTGAGATCTGATAGCATCTATGACATTATTATTAATAATCTAAATAAGAAAAAAACACAACAACTATACAATAGTAATGTTATTTTTTTATATAAAAATATCAATATTTTTTATTTTAACTTCAATAAATAATATTTATTGTTGAGTTTATTTAGTATTTATTGATTGTTAAGTATGCAGGGAGTTATAGTGATATAAAATATTTTATTAGGGATACTTATGGAATTTGTTTTTACAAAAATAACTAAAGATGATTGGCCTTTTTTTAGTCGTTTATATGGTTCAGAAAAGGCCATGCAATTTATCTCAGTCTTGATGACGAAAGAGCAGATCAGAGAAGCATTTAATAGTCGTTTACCCGAATGGAACTTATCATCATCACATTGGTTATGTTTTGTTATTCGCAGTAAAATAAATAATACTTGTCTAGGTTTGACGGGGCTAAGACTTATTTATCAAGGTGGAGAAGTAATCGCAGAAGTGGGTTATATCCTATCTCCAGAAAAAACAGGAAAGTCTATAGGGACAAAATCTTTAGCTCAATTATTAAATTTACCTGAGTTGGCTAGCTTAAAAAAATTTCAAGCTATTGTTACTGCTGGAAATATAGCATCTGAACGTGTATTAGAAAAAAATGGTTTTATTCTTACTGAAATTCTTAAGAATAATTATGTTATAGGTGATGTTATTTTTGATGATCATGTTTATACATTAATTAAATAGAAAAAGTTATCTAGAGGGTGTTCCACATAAGAAAAAATAGGCCCTCAAAATAAAGTTTGCTATCTGAATTTTTCTATGGCTTAATAGCGTCACTGGTTTGGAAGTACAGACCTATTTATGTTAGTAAGTTTAAAGTTGTTCCCGTTTAGCGTTATCCTCGATACCTCTTCATTGTGAATTCCTTCTAATTAATTCCCATAAGTAAAAATACAAAACAAACCGCATATGCCTTATGGCAAATTAAATCAATTAAAGGAAATTCTATGTCTAATACAATGACTGGTACAGTAAAATGGTTCGATGAAGGTAAAGGTTTTGGTTTTATTACTCCAGCTGATGGCAGCAAAGATGTCTTCGTACATTTCTCTGCAATCCAAAGTGATAGCTTCAAAACATTAGCGGAAGGCCAACAAGTTTCATTCACCATGGAAAATGGTATGAAAGGCCCAGCAGCAGGCAACGTGGTGGCTCTCTAAAGGCGCTATTACTATTCGCCTCTATTTTAAATGCCCTTGTTGTAGTGGTTCACAATATAGAACATCACAATTTGATGTCACAGTGAACAATCCACACGGCGCAAAATGTATCTTTTGCAAAAGTGTGATGACAGCTCAAATGAGTTAAGCATTAAATAGTTGAATATATAAAACCTCGCTTCGGCGGGGTTTTTTGCTATCTGCAATCTCATATTGGTTGGTTAAAGATAAAAAAATGAGTTTTTAGGGCTTGAAAAATTTTTGTTCGTTCATATTTATATTTTGGGCAAATAAGATACCGCCCATAATTCACTAAATACTGAAGGAGGAGTTATATGCCTAACATTAAACCTTTTTCATTATTCCCAGCATTATCTGACAACCTACTGTCAAACCGCTTTGATCAGATAGATCGCCTGTTTAGTCAGTTAACAGGTAGTAAGCCTATTGCATCACCAATTCAGACCTATAACCTGAAACAGATTGATGATAACCATTATGAACTGACAGTGAGTGTGCCTGGATATCAAGAAGATGACTTATCGGTTTCATTAAAAGGAAGTCGTTTATTGATTGAAGGGAAAAAAGAAGAAAAATCAGAAGAAGACAATGATAAATGGATCCA
>NZ_JAABNK010000016.1:0-3784 GCF_009915965.1 Proteus sp. G2300 | reverse complement strand
GGATCTTTATCCTTAAGTTCAATTGCAGGGAAGCCCGAATAAGCATACAAAGGCGGTAAGTTTGAATTTCTAGGAAATACAATAATTGCATCATTAAATTGATGTGGATATGGTACTTCTATCCTTTTGTTTTCTACCTTATTAGGTAATTCTACTTTTTCTGGATATGAGAACTTTTTATTTTCATTTGAATATTTTTGAATAATATTCCCTTGCAAACCAAGTCCACTATAAGAATCTGCTGGTAAAAGCGCATATTCTATTCCCAAATTTTTAATAACCATATGATAGCCATTGCCAATATAATTGGCGGGATACACAGGCACTTCTTTCGTCACCAATACACCATCGGTTCTAACTAACGCTGCACTCGCTTTATTATTTTCTTTAATTACAGCCATTCTTGCATTAACATTAACTGTACCGTTGTTTTTTGCAATTTCATTAAGTTTGCCAGACATTAAGTCAGGGTTATTAATTAAGTTTTCTGCAGGAATCGTAGACATAAGATCTAACTCATCAAATGAATTATTATCAAATTCACTAAATTCCATAAATTTTACTGAGTTTACATTATTATCATCAATACTATTTTCTTTACTGTATAAACTAATAACAGACTCTACCAATTTATCTTGAACTAAATTAACGGCTTCTTTTGTAAGAAAATATTTCTTTTTAAATGTTTCGAGTTGCTCAATAACAACACCATTAAAATGCATTACACCTTTATTGGTAGCTAATTCTCTATTGTTTGAGCTATTAGTTAGTTTATTATTATTACTAGAAATAATAACGGGCTTTTGTGGCTTATTTACTGTGATTTTAGTATTTGGATTGAAAGGTGATGACCCACCATTACCCACATTGGGAGACGGATATTCATCTTTATCACTATCAGCAAGAATAGGTATTTTTGACCATGGGAAATAATCTGATTTAGCCGCCGCCACCATTAACGTATCTACTCCATTATTTACAACCCAACCCCCATCAGTAATAAAGGCCCCATCTTCATCAGCACCTCCTGTAGTGTTATAAACAGTACCATTTTGCTTTATGTCTCGAATAACGTATTCGGGAAGATCAGGGAACTGATCAACGTTAGCTCTTGTTATAATCATTTAAATTCCTTTTTATATTTAATAGCATACAACCACTGTATGCAAACACAGTATAATCAATAGTAATCGTAATACAATTGTCTTATTTCGGCTATATTCGGAATGGTTATCATTAGTATTTAACTCATCCTTGAGTCAAATAAATATAATCAATCAGTTATCCATTTCTGGTGCACTATTGGTGTCCTGATTTTCTTCCTCTTCTTTCCGTCTACGTTCCTCTTCCGCTTTTTGCGACTCTTCCATCTCACCCACAATAAGTAGCACTAAAATTAAAATCGCTCAGTGTAATAAGCGAAATTGACTAAAATAAAAACAGTTAATTTATTGAAAATAAGAATTATTACTATTAGAATGATGAGTTATATGTTAGTGCTGGTTACACATTAGGGTCTAGGTATGACTAAAAAATACTATATTAATAATATGTTTTGGGGTTATTTTATGATGTTGGTGATGGTTTATCTTAATTATAACGATCACACTATTGAAGGTGTATTAATGTTAACTTTAAGTATACCTAGTGCTATTCTTTTTCCTTTCTCCAAAATTCTTATCGAAAATTTCGCATTAAAATATACAACAAAAAAATTCTGGAATACTGGGTTATTTATTAATACTCCGGCTAAGCATGGTGGAGTAGCTCTATACCACTTACTTTGTTTTATATTTTCAATTCCATTTAGCATGATATATCTAGCTCTATATTTCACAAAAAATAGGACAACCAATTAAAACCGATTATCCTATTGCCCTACATATTAAATACCGATCGCACCACTAACTTTTTCAACCAATGCATCATCAATCAAGGCACCTACTGTTGCGATGATTAGGGCATACCCTAAAATTCCAACAGGTCCGCCTATAATTAAACTAAAGGCAAAGGCCGTCAATGCCACCGAGGCTAGGCCAGCAGTAATTGAAGCTGCTTTAACAAAAAATGGACGCCAATTTCCCGTTTTAACTGCATTTTTAAATTCAACAAGTAATTCCACTGCATTAATCGCGTGGTTGGTATATCCAAGCCCTTTACTAAATTTGCCTAGGTTTGAAGCTAATTGTTTTGCATCAATAGATTCTAATGCTTTTATAATTGCGGCTCGATCTTTAGCATTAATTTTATTATTAATATTCTGCCCGTATTTCTCATATGTACGTAAAGCATCTTCTACATTTCTGATTGTTTTTCCTTTAGATTGTTCTGCTAACTCTCTAGATAATTGTGCTGCCTTTTTACCAAATTCCTGTGTTGCTTTTTCGTAAAATGAAATTGTGAATTTCACGCTATCTTTGATTTCATTAAATTCTTGCTCTTGCTGAGGGCGGGGATCTTTATCCTTAAGTTCAATTGCAGGGAAGCCCGAATAAGCATACAAAGGCGGTAAGTTTGAATTTCTAGGAAATACAATAATTGCATCATTAAATTGATGTGGATATGGTACTTCTATCCTTTTGTTTTCTACCTTATTAGGTAATTCTACTTTTTCTGGATATGAGAACTTTTTATTTTCATTTGAATATTTTTGAATAATATTCCCTTGCAAACCAAGTCCACTATAAGAATCTGCTGGTAAAAGCGCATATTCTATTCCCAAATTTTTAATAACCATATGATAGCCATTGCCAATATAATTGGCGGGATACACAGGCACTTCTTTCGTCACCAATACACCATCGGTTCTAACTAACGCTGCACTCGCTTTATTATTTTCTTTAATTACAGCCATTCTTGCATTAACATTAACTGTACCGTTGTTTTTTGCAATTTCATTAAGTTTGCCAGACATTAAGTCAGGGTTATTAATTAAGTTTTCTGCAGGAATCGTAGACATAAGATCTAACTCATCAAATGAATTATTATCAAATTCACTAAATTCCATAAATTTTACTGAGTTTACATTATTATCATCAATACTATTTTCTTTACTGTATAAACTAATAACAGACTCTACCAATTTATCTTGAACTAAATTAACGGCTTCTTTTGTAAGAAAATATTTCTTTTTAAATGTTTCGAGTTGCTCAATAACAACACCATTAAAATGCATTACACCTTTATTGGTAGCTAATTCTCTATTGTTTGAGCTATTAGTTAGTTTATTATTATTACTAGAAATAATAACGGGCTTTTGTGGCTTATTTACTGTGATTTTAGTATTTGGATTGAAAGGTGATGACCCACCATTACCCACATTGGGAGACGGATATTCATCTTTATCACTATCAGCAAGAATAGGTATTTTTGACCATGGGAAATAATCTGATTTAGCCGCCGCCACCATTAACGTATCTACTCCATTATTTACAACCCAACCCCCATCAGTAATAAAGGCCCCATCTTCATCAGCACCTCCTGTAGTGTTATAAACAGTACCATTTTGCTTTATGTCTCGAATAACGTATTCGGGAAGATCAGGGAACTGATCAACGTTAGCTCTTGTTATAATCATTTAAATTCCTTTTTATATTTAATAGCATACAACCACTGTATGCAAACACAGTATAATCAATAGTAATCGTAATACAATTGTCTTATTTCGGCTATATTCGGAATGGTTATCATTAGTATTTAACTCATCCTTGAGTCAAATAAATATAATCAATCAGTTATCCATTTCTGGTGCACTATTGGTGTCCTGATTTTCTTCCTCTTCTTT
>NZ_JAABNK010000015.1:0-25194 GCF_009915965.1 Proteus sp. G2300 | reverse complement strand
TTGGTGCTTACGCCGTGTAATTACTCAGTTTTATGGTTTTTATATTTGTAATACAAATCATAAGGATAACAAGTTTATGATGAGAAGAAGTAAATAAAAAATGAGAATGATTCTTTTTTGTTTTCTAAGATAACGGTATATTTAGAGTGATCTTGACTATATAAGTAAAAATGTATAGCTGTATATTCTCTATTTTTTATTATAAAAAATAGAGAATATATTTATTTTCAATAATAGAAAATGCTTTATTAAGCCAGTTTGCTGATCTTTTTTAGGCGCTAAAATCGCCTTTTTAACGCAAAGCGAAAAAGTGAAATATTATTGACGTTTATCGGCCTATTTTTAGGAGAGAGATAAATTTCACCTTGATAATTGTCATACAAATAATTACGGTGAAAAAGGAGACAAAAAATGCGTGTACAGATAATCCGTGTTGCGTTAATTACGCAATAACCTCTAATGAGATATTTTCTTTTGGTTGTTGCTTCTTTCCTTTCTTTTTTATTATCAGCATTTGTTTCACAATTAATGGTATTATTTTTGGTAATAAATCGTGGAAATATTAATGATGAAAAGATTATTCCTATCATCAAATGGCTCTGTTTTGATAACAAAAATCAGCAATTATGTTAGTGATGTTTTAGGATTTAACATTTGAGGTTGTCTTTTTTTTCTAAAATTAAGTCAGTGTTATGAACAGTTTGTCTAATGTTGATAAAATTGTATGTATTTTATTTTTGATGTATTACACACAAAAAAAAAAGAGTAAATTGTGAACTTGCTCTCTTTTTATTTCCCCTCGATTGGGTGCTAATCGACTAGGATAAATGTTTCTGGTGCTCTTTTAATTTTAAATTGAGAGAAAAACAGTAATAAAAGAAAGATCGTTGCTAAAGCAACATTTAATGACACGATGTTATAGCTGTATTTGAGCAACATCCCACCAATGGTTGTACCAGCCGCATAACCTATAATTAATCCCCTGCTGTTATTATTGAAATATCTAACTATAGGTAATGATAGGTAACAATCCCAATAGGTGTAAATTTTGTTGCGCCGATTGCAAAAGTATCTGTGACGAGGAGTAATAAAAAGAAAAAACGTTCATCATTATTCCTGGCTAAATGAGCGAGGGCTAAAAAAATTGATACAGAGTGAGTTTAATGGGGCAATAAAAGCAATCAGTAAGAAAAAGACAATAGACTTTTGCTCAAATGTAAATAATGAAATGAAAAACAAAATAAGGATTATGTTAAAGTAATTTAAATTTGTTGTTTATTTATCATTGTTGTTTGGTCTAAGTATAGGATTTTATATGAATAATATCAGGTTGATTGCCACGATTGTAGCAAAAGAAAATCATGAAAATGAGGTGTTATCTGCGTGTAAAGCAATGATAAAACCCAGCCATCAAGATGATGGGTGTATCCAATATGAGCTTCATAAGGATACAACGCAACCAAGAACATTTATTTTTTTTGAAGTCTGGGAAAACCAGAATGCCATTGATGAACATAATAAAACGGCACATATGAGAGCATTTATTGAAAATCTAAAGGAGAGAATTGAGTTGTTAGATATCAAATTTATTGAAAAAATCGCTTAATCCTATTTACTCTTTGTTAATGTGTCGCATTGTTATTTTAAATAGAGCGTTTTATGTTTCGAGCATCATTTAAGCAGATATACGCTATGTATATTTGCTTATTTTTTAGTCGGTTATGTTTATATTGGCCACTTTATTTATAATAACGCATTATTCTCCTCTTACTATTAACTTAATTGTAATAATAAAAAATATTTATACGCTTAGATATCAATATATCACTTAATACCACTGGGACACGTTGTATGAAAGCTACGTCAGAAGAAGCGAGAGTCTTCATTGAAGTTGTTGAACATAAAAGTTTTACAAAAGCAGCTAATAAACTCAATCTTGCTAATTCAGCTGTTAGTCGTACTGTAAAAAAGTTAGAAGATAAATTAGGGGTTAATTTACTTAATAGAACGACTCGCCAAATTGATCTAACGGCAGAGGGCGAACTTTATTTTCAGCGCATGAAAGTTATTTTGCAGGAAATGAAAGCGGCTGAAAATGAATTATATGGTACACAGAGCTCACCTAAAGGATTATTGCGAGTAGATGCGGCTACACCCGTTGTTTTACATCTGTTGATCCCTTTTATTTCTATTTTTCGTCAACAATACCCTGATATTACTTTGTCATTAGTCTCATCAGAAACGTATGTGAATTTAATTGAGCGAAAAGTTGATGTTGCTATACGCGTAGGACAATTAACGGATTCAAGTTTACGTGCACGTCCTTTATTTAATAGCTATCGTAAAATTATTGCCCCCCCCAAATATATCGAACAAAAAGGAACGCCGGTAACAGTACAAGCATTGAATGAACATACTTGTTTAACATTTACTGAGCCAGCTTCGTTAAATACGTGGCCTTTAGAAATTGAAGAAAATACATTAATTACAGTAAAAGAAGGGGTATCTTCAAACAGTGGCGAAACATTAAGACAATTATGTGTGAATGGTGAAGGGATCGCTTGTTTATCCGGTTTTATGATAAATAAAGACATTCAAGAGGGCAAAGTGGTTGAGCTTTTCAGCGATCAAATACAACCTATTCCATTACCTTTTCATGCTGTTTATTATAGTGATCGGGTCGTGAGCCAGCGTATTCGCGTTTTTATTGATAACTTAACGCAATATTTATCTGACACATTAAAGTTGTAACTTTTGACACACTGATGTACTTGATTTCTTACAGCTTATCTTAGTGTGATAGTAAGACAACCTTATTAGGGTAAATAAGATCCTTATTAATGTTATAACAGCCCGCCTTTTAAAAAAATAGCCTAAGTAACAATAGACTTTTACCTAAAAAGCAATAATCTCTATTATTAATATGCATAATCGTAAAATTCGATTTTTTTAGTTTTTTATTCTTTTTAGTTTCACTTTATCTTTATAAAAGGATAAAAATTCTATCTTTCTATTATTTTTTAGAGTTTGTTATTGTGTGCGAGTTTTTTCATTTCCTGTTAAATTTACGCTATCAAATGTATTGCAAGAAAAAATTTAGGAGATGATATGAATATTTTACTGATTAACGGTGGCCAAAACTTTGGTCATTCTGCAGGACGATTAAACCGTACATTACATGATATTGCAGCTGAGCATTTAGTGACATTCGGGCATTGTGTTAAAGAGACTCAAATAGAAGAGGGCTATGACATTAATGAAGAGATTGAAAAATTCTTATGGGCTGACGCTGTAGTATATCAAATGCCAGGTTGGTGGATGATGATGCCATGGAAAGTGAAAAAGTATATGGATGATGTTTATACTTTAGGGCATAGCAAATTATATGAGAACGATGGACGTACTCGCCGTGATCCCAAAAAACAATATGGCACAGGGGGGTTGTTACAAGGCAAAAAATATATGCTCTCCGTGACTTGGAATGCGCCCGTTGAAGCTTTTAATGAGTTTGGTAATTTCTTTGATGGCAGAGGTGTTGATGGTGTTTATTTCGCTTTCCATAAATCTCAACAATTTTTAGGCATGTCTCAATTGCCTACTTTTATGGCAAATGATGTGATTAAAGAACCTAATGTTGATAAAGATATTGTCGAATATAAAGCACATTTAACTCAAGTGTTTGGTTAAAATTATCAATTTCTATAGCTGATTGGATGATAGAAAAAATCTTTTAAAGGTCACCACAATACAATATTGGTGACCTTTATTTTTCAATCAATTATTTTATTAAGTTTTAGATACTTTTAATCTGAAAGTAGTTAACTAATTTATTAAGATTGAGTGCCTGTTCATTGAGTGAACCTGCGGCGGCAACCGACTCTTCCACTAATCCTGCATTTTGTTGCGTTGTTGAATCAAGCTGGCTTACGGCATTGTTGATTTGTGAAATACCGTCACTTTGCTCATTACTCGCTTGTCCAATTTCTCGTAATAATGCACTGATTTCTTCAACATCTGTGATCATTTTTTGGATCTGTAATTCAGTTTGTTCCACTAAATCCATCCCTTCTTGTGTTTGGGTTGATGAATTTTCAATCAGTGTACGTATATCATTTGCTGAATCTGCACTTTTTTGTGCTAATAATCTGACTTCACTTGCGACAACGGCAAAACCTTTGCCATGTTCGCCCGCTCTTGCCGCTTCAACCGCAGCATTAAGTGCAAGAATATTTGTTTGGAATGCAATGGAATCAATTAAGTTAATAATATCTGTCATTTGAGATGATGAATTATTGATGGCTCTCATTTTTTCTGTTAACTGAAGCATCATTTCACCATTATGATGGACGGCAATTTCTGTTTTTTCAGCAACATTAATTGCATCAAGAGTATGCTCTGCAGTATTTTTAACCGTTGACGTCATTTGCTCCATTGAGCTTGCAGTTTCTTCTACGGAGGTTGCCTGTTCTTCTGTTCTTGCAGCTAAATTTTGACTACCTGCTGTGATCTGTTCAGCGGCAGATGAAATGTTTTCAGCACCGTTTTGTACATTTTGCACAACATCTAATAGATGGGTTTTCATCACAGCAAGCGCTTGTAATAACATTCCTGCTTCATCATGATAATGAGTGTTAATTTCTTGTGTTAAATCACCATTAGCAATCGCTTTAGCAAAATTCACAGCTTCATCTAACGGGCGAGTAATACCTTTTGTAATAAACCACCCTAAAACACTACCTACAATAATGCTAATAAGTGTCAATAATACTAAAAATACTCTCTTCTCAATGAAATCGCGCTCAACGGCTTCACCTGCCTTATTCATTTTTTGATTTTGTAGCGCAATAAATTCCAAGAGTTTATCGCGATACATAAGTTGAATACCTGCTGTTTTGGTGATTAATTCATTAACAGCGACGTGCCGATTATTTTCGTTAAATGCTTTTACTACAAAATTTTGAGAGGTGATATATTTCTGACGGATCTCATAAACTTCAGCGAGTATTTTTTTTGATTCATCATCGTGAGCTGTTTCTTCTAACTCTTTTAGTAATTGAGCAACCTTGGCGGTGATCTCAGCTTTTTTACTCTCTTGTTCAGAGGCTAAACGGCCTTGCTCATCTAGCATGGTGAGTTGCTGAAAGATAATAAATTCATTGAAATTATTAATTAGCAAATTGGCTTTTACTGTGGCTGGATAGATATCATCAACAACATCATGAATATCTTGATTCGCACTATTCAACCCCATTAATGCAAAACTAGAACCCAACATAATTAACATTACCAATGTTGTAAATGCGATAGTTAACTTTGTACGAATTTTAACGTTTTTAAAGAACATGCTTAACCCTGGATAAATAATAATTAATAAGTATTATTAACTTATTGAAGAAAAGACAGTATCGGTAAGCAGTGACAGAACTTTAGTCATTAAACGAAATAAAGGCAGATAAAAAGGCTTGCATTGATTTTTAACACACTATTTTTAGTGTGTTAAAGAGATTTATTCCCTTTTTTTATCTAAATGTGCTTAGTATTTAATTTTCATTCGATTTTATAAAATTGAGAGTTAAGTAATAAGAACTCAAGATATTCTTTATTTTTTGTTAACAATTGTTTGTCTTGTTTTTATGCATGTTAATTTGATCTTGAAGATTAAGAAGATACCGTCTCTGAAAAATTTTCGGCTATGATAAACTGGTTGACCTACAACAGGTGAATTTATGGCTAGTGTTAAATATACTTAACTCTCCATACTTCTTATATTTATTGATGTAAAGGTAACGCTGTATGCGCAGTGTATTTATATTTTTGAGTGTATTTATTTTAGGGTTTAGTCATATGGCGTATTCAGATCAAACACTCGTTTTTATAAGGCATGGTGAAAAACCTGATAATGAAAGTGGGCAACTAACCTGTAAAGGATTAAATAGAGCTCTCGCTTTACCTGATGTACTTATCAATCAATTTGGCAAACCTGACGCATTATTCGCTGCGGCGCCTAAACAAAGTAAGTTAGGTAATTCATTACGTTCACTTCAAACTATCTCTCCCATTGCTATTAAAATGTCATTACCTATCCATCTTCATTATCATGCTAAAGAAATAAAAGAATTACGTGAAGACCTGTTAAGTCAGCAATATGAAAACTCAGTTATTTTTATTGCATGGGAGCATGATAATTTAGTCAAAGTGGCACGAGATATCATGAAGAAAGAAGGGGGAGATCCTAAATTAATCCCTAAATGGAAGAGTAATGATTTTGATAGTATTTATATCTTAAAAATAATCCGAGAAGATAATAAAAAAAACATTATATTTGAACAAAGACAACAAGGGTTAAATGGTGTTTCGGGCGATTGTGGTAAGATTTATTAAATGTATTATTGATAAATTAAAGTGCATATTAATTACAATAAGGATCTAATTAAATCAGGTGGATCGTTATAACTAGTAAATATTGTGGTAAGTCACGATCTTTATTTTTTGTATTGTGTAATGATCATTTAAAATGAGATGCATAATTTGTGTTTTTTTTAGTTATTTTACTTAATAAATTAAAATTACTTATTGAGTGTATATTATACTATTGGTATAAGATAGGTTGGCCATACGGATATATATTTTTATTTAATCTCCTTGAACAGAGTATTTATAGCTAATGATTTAGTTAATTTTTTTCTTAAATGCTTCTATTTGATATTTTTTTATTTATTATTTTTTGTTTTAGTAAGTTATATATACATATCCTTTAGATTCTATAGGTTCATCAGCTATAGAAAAATAGGATAGAACGGAAGGCATTCATGCTTAGAAAGCAATATTATTTATCTTATTTTTACCAATGTTTTTTTATTCAACATAACTTATAGAGTAGATACTCTATAAGTTATCGAAAATTGAGCAGAACAGAGTTAAAGTACTGTCATTATAAGTGTCGCTGATGCTGTAAATTCACCTGTTATTGACTTGTTTGGATTATTTATTACAGGGGAAACTTCTAGTACATCCTGCCCACTTCCATTAGCCAATACAGTATTAAATGATGAATTAGGTTTAACAATAATACCATTGTACTTCACCATGATCCCAATATCATCGGGAAGCGAAGTCGCAATTAAATCAGAAGAAAAACTTGCTGGATTAGCAATAATATTAATTTTAATATCTTGATTGATAGGTGTAGTACAAGAATATAATAGTGGAATAGTCTTGATATAGCTATCACCGGCTTGAGTGATTTTAGTATTATCAATATCACCAAAGTCAATGTTAATAGCTTGATTGTTATTAATTCGGCATACTATCGGCAATGAAATTGTTTGTCCTGCTGTGTAAAATTTTGCTGTGGGAGTATTATTCACGATGTTGTAAGAAGAAATCGAGCTATAAACAGTGAATAGTTCAATTCCAGGTGGAACATTAACAAAACCATTTAATTGATCTTTTCTTAATCGTAAGGTAATTGCCTGTTCAGTACCATAGAAATCATTAATCAAATTAAGACCTACATCTAACTTACTTAAATCACGACCACTATTAGCAGCAGGATTATGAGGTATTATTCCGCCATTATAGCCTTTGGTCTGAATTTTTATATCCAGGTCATCGCTTAGCTTTAAAAAACCGTTACCATATTCGGATGGTGGTAGTGAACTTCTTGTATTATAAAAACCGTACGGTATTATTGCAGTAGAGCCTCCAGTTCCCACAAGTATAGGTTTATAGCGACATATCACTTCATAATAAGAGTCAGAATAATTATATAGAGCAGAAGAATTGGCGGAGCTATCAGTAAATGAGCTACCACTAAGAGTAATATTAAATCTATTTGATCCTTGTGCATCCCAGCAACTATTTACAACATCAGCAGCAATAGATTTTGGTGAAATAAGAAAATTAAAAATGATTAAAATGAAGATTATTTTAGTTACAACGGATGTTTTTTTTATTAAATAGCTCATATCATTACAACCTAAGGATAGTTGATTAATAAATTAAGATTGGCTGTAAAGTTACCATCTATAATTTCATTATTTTCAATTGCAGTAGTATATGCTTGTATATATGCGTTAATAGTTATAATATTTTGACCGTCGGTAAGTTTCTTTCTTAAGATACTTTTATTTATTTTTATATTCTCACCATCAATGGTTTCTATACCTAAAGCTATGCCTTTTGCCGTGCCATTAATTGCTAATAACTCCGGAAGCATTAAATCTCCATCTCCAAGAAAGCTAATTTCTACTTCATTACCCAATGAAGTATCGCATTCTTCTAGTTTTATTGTAAATGGATATCCAATTGTTCGAGTGTGAAGGTATAAAGTTTTTTTAATTACATTTCCAATATCTATAATTTGGTATTTAGAATTTAAATTTAATACGCAAGGTTCAGCGACAATTTCACCATGCATATATAAATCACCATTTTTAGAAAATGCAGTTGAAATAAAAGCAGAATACACAAAAAGTATAATATAAATATAGTGCATAACGCCTCTTACTAAAAATAAGTTGAAATGAGTGTCGCCGTGGCTGAAAAATAGCCAACATCAAGTTGTTTTGTCATATCTAACATTATTGGTGTAACAGTAAATTCATATAATTTGTCATCTTTAGCTTTAAGGAAATTATTAAGTATAATTGGATTTCCAATGTTATCATTGAATATAATTCCCAAATTTTCTTTGCTGGTAGATATTACGTTATTATAACCGACAACTGTATTTCCTTGAATTTGAATGTATAAACTCTTATCTAAACTTCCTTTGCATTTCATTGGGATACTAATTTTCTTTGTATACTCTTTCCCATTTACTTTTTTTATTCCAATCATGCCAAAATCAATATCCATATCTACATTATTATTGAATTCGCATCCAGGTTCAAATAGGCGTCCTTTAAAATGTATATCTGTTCCATAACCAAGAATCGAAGAAAATGATTTAGAATGAAAAAGAACTAGTAGTATTAATAAATATTTATTTAGCATAAATTTCTCAAATATTTTTGACTTGGCATTTATGTTCTAAACACTGAAATGTCAACGTTGGACGACCACCATAGTCATTGATATATGTAAGTATAAATTTATCATAAACAGTCGTTTTTAATTTTATATTACTCAATGGTGGAACTGTAATAGGAGAAAATTGAGTATCCGTTTTTTGATCGTTATAGGATTTTATGTCAGTTATAGTAATATAATAGCCTGTCGGATTATTAATTGAGTAACCATTTTTTTCTTTTGTTAAAATAAGTTTATTTTGCCAAACTTCGCCTGAATCTCTAATTATAGAGCTAGGACGATAAAATAATTTAATTCTTGTTTGTAGTGCAATTTGCATAACATTAGGTTTATCACTACGTGGTGGTATTTCCCTAAGGTTAAAGTAAAAAAGTGTTTCCCTATCTTGTGGTAAATTCTTTATTTCTGGCAATGAAGATATTCGAACCATACTTTTAGTTCCTGGCTCAATGCGTTGAATAGGAGGTGTAATTAATAATGGCTTTGTTATTTTATTGAAATTCTCATCTTCAACCCATGCTTGAGCTAAATATGGTAACTGACTACTTTCATTACTTATTTTTAAACTTATAGATTTTGTTCCTTCGCCATAAATAGCGCGAGTGCGATCTAAGGCAATTGCAGCATTACTATTTTCTGTATTTAATAATGTAAATATAGAAAATATAAAAATAGATATCTTTTTCATTTCTTCTCCTAAATATTACTATTTAATTTTTGAGGGGGTACAAGGTAATAACAAATCTTGATTAAGCTGAATACTTTGTGGTATTTCAATCTGACATTGTTGTGTTCCATTCCATTTAACATGCAAAGTTTCTTCAACAGTAAAACCTGCAATATATGCCAATCCATTATCACCAACGATGCCAAGCTCTCTTCCTTGCTCATTTTGAATACTTGCTCCAAAAGGGGGGAAGTTACCTTGTTTTAATCTAATAATGACAAATCCTTTATTTCCGCGAAGTATATTGAATTTACGGAAACCAATAGCACCATCGGTGAGAGCAGATTCAACAATACTATTATTAACATCTACATCATCAGCTATTTTATTTATATCAATACTGGTATCTGTACGATAATAACTATTAATATTAGTGAGTACGGCAATTCCAAAAGAATTACTATGTAATATTCCATTGTTAATTGGAATATTATCAACACCCTCTGTACTAAGCATTAATCTTGTACCACCATTAATACCAGAAGGATGAAAAGCAGCCCCATTCATTGTGGCAGTGAACCCTCCCTGAATAGAAGTTCCTAATGAACGATATTGATGTTGAGCATATGACGCGTTGACACTAATATCTGCTATATCATTACGATGATTATAATAACCATTAACCATCGTATTTATCTCTTTCATTGATCTCTGAGTTTCACCAATTGATACTCTATAATTGTTATTTATATCTATATTATCTGTAAAGTTGACAGCTTGATTGATAAAGTTATTCGAGCTTTGGCCGTTATAACCTAGGGTCTGACCATTTCCTAATGGAACTGAAACTCCTAGCGATATACTATCATCAGTACGTTGATTTCTTTGGCTTCTTACCGCAGAAATATTAATAGATAAATTTTTTTGATTAAAAAAATCAAAATATCGACTAAGTGACAAGCTATAATTGTTTTCGTCTGGCTTATCCCAATAACTTTGATGAGAATAAGTAGTGTATAAACTTAATCGTGCATCTGTGAAGTTTTTATTGAGAGTCACAGTGTACATTTCTTTATTTTGTTTTATCTTATTACCAAGATACCGTAAATTTAAAAATTGATTCATAGTTACATAATCACGTTCGGAAAATCTGTAACCAGCAAAAGTTACTTCACTATCATAATCATCAAATCTTTTTGAGTAACTTAGTCGGTAAGATCTTCCTGATATGCTGTTAGAATTCGGAATTTGTGCATGTGATTGTGTAACATCAATAGATAAAGCACCTAATAGAAACAAATCTCTACCTATACCAATAGATAATGAATTGAATCCATCAGTTATAATTCCGCCACCATAAAGAGACCAACTATTTGCAACGCCCCATGAAATTTCATTGCTAGCAAATATATTGCCTTGCATCTTATGCTGAAATGTTGAAGGACGTCCTATGGCCATTTTATAACGTAAAGAGCCTGGTCTAGTCAGATAAGGAACGTTGGCGGTATCAATATAAAATATTTGTTCAGTTCCATCCTGCTCTTGAACTTTAACCTTTAATTTTCCACTTACAGCACTAGTTAGATCCTGAATTTGGAATGGACCTGAAGCGACGGTTGTTTCATGTATCACTCGGCCATGTTGAGTTACTGTAACGATAGCATTAGTTTTTGCAATTCCTCTTACTTCAGGTGCATATCCCCTTAAATTAGGAGGGAGCATTCTTTCATCAGTAACTAAACTAACACCAGTATACCTAAATGAATCAAATATATTTGATTGGAAAAAACTCTCTCCCAATGTGATAACAGACCGGATATTGGGTATTGCTCTAAAAGCATATAATCTAGACCAATCAAATTTATTTATAGCATTATTTGATGATGAAACTTTAGTATAATTTCCTTGATAGTCAGCTCGTACTCTCCATTTGCTGATATTGGCACCTAACGTACCACTAATATTTAAATTTCTTGAGGAGCCATTGTTCTCATGGCGGTTTAAATCCATATTTAGATTATAATCTACAAGGAAACCATTTATTCCATTATCCCATTGAGATTGTGGTAACCAATTAGAGTCACTATATTCTAAATAAGTCTTCGGTATAGTTAAATTTAAATTACCATCAGCTACATTTGCCTTAATAGTAAAACCGTTTAACGCGCTGAAATCTGCACATTGTTTTTGATGCCAAGTTTTAATTTTTTCTTGAGTATTTTGTGTTAAACCAAGTTTGTGAATTGATTGAATAGGAAAACAAATATCTGTTTTATTTGAGTCTGTCTCATTTGTATAGAATAAAATGGATTGTTCTTCATTCCCAATTTTTTGATTGTTGAGAAAAATATTTAATAGATAATCACCTGGCATGACATATTCAGAATCTTTAAATCTAGATAAATCTATATTATTTCTATCAATTGAATCGAGTACGTCTGTATTAAATTCAATTGCTTCTACACTAAAACAATTGACCATACTCAATAGTAGAATAATTACTACTACGTTATGTTTAGTTTTTTCCCTATTAATCATAGTTAATTTCATCAAATTATTATTCTCAATAAAATCATAAATGTTGTTTTAGAATGTAAATATTTATATGCAATATAAATTTATTTTATTTTTCTTTAAGTGATTAAATAGTAATGCGAGTGACTATTAAATATATAAATAGGGGTATTAACTACCCATAATGAAGATTCATTATGGGTAGTTATTATGATTTGTTTAATAATGCATTAATTATGCAAAAATAGATTTATGGATATGCAAGTGTAAAGTTTGCTACACTGCTAAATTCTCCAGGGGTAACTTCTCCTGTTGCTGAACTACCTTGTAAGTATGCAGAGAACACTAATTTGTTATTACCATTTAATAAGCTACGTGCTGCTGACGGTGTACCTAATGTAATTTGTGTACCACTACCATCAGTAACGACAACACCGGCTCCTTTAGCACTGCCTGTCACACCAAGAAGCTTATTGTTAATGGCATCTTTAGTACCATCAAATGTAATAGTTACATTTTTCTTCGTTGCAGTATCACATTTTTCTAACTCAATGGTAAAATTACGAGGTGTTGAGTTTCCTGCATTTGAAAGTAACACGCTTGAAACTTGCCCAAGATCAACCGTTTGATTTGAGCTTTCTGGTGCGATAGAGCATGGCGAATCAATAATTGATCCAGTAAAAGTTACACTACCAGAGCCTTGCTCTTTTGCGATCGTCGTTGTTTCTGGTTCAACGGCTGATGCGCCAAATGCAACAATACTAGTGGTTAAAGCTAAAGATGATAAAAATTTATTCAATTTCATGTTTCTTCCATTAGTTAATATTTAAAGTAGCAATAGATAAAATAAATCAAGTTGCTTATAGTGGGCTGCTATATGAAATGACATATAGCAATAATTAAATTGAAAATAAGGTGTTTTCATTCCTTTATTTTTTTCATTCCTTTGTCACCTTCATATTTCCTTATCCCGGTTAAAATATTAACTGCTAGATTGAATATTTGTTTAATTAAAATTACTTAAATATTAATAATTAAGGATAAAAAAGGTCTTTTTTAATATTTTTTCATTTAAATCAATGAGTTGCATGTGTTCTTAAATGATCTTAAATATATATTTTATGATTTTATTACGTGGTTGGTATTTGTTTTTTAGAGGGTGATAATATTGATGTAAATTATTTTCTTGTTTTCTCATGCATCATGATTTGCGAGTATCTATATGTTTTTTTATTTAAGTAAATTTAATTTAAATAAAAGAAATATATATTGTAATGTATAACTATGAATCATTATTAAATCTATCTCTAAGTAAGAATAAATTAAAAATAGTTATTCTTATCTTGGCTGGTTTTAACAACACCTAATAAAACCAAAATATATTTTGATTAGGGAGTTAATGATAATGCTTCTTATATGCTTCTTATATAAAGTATGAGAGGATTAAAGTAGATAATTTAAATATTGAAAAGATTTAAATTATTAAATACACTCGTAAAGAGTATTTTTGGAGGGGTTATGAGTGAAATACAGCAAGTTATTTTTGATGGAATGATTCTTTATGACAAAGAAGCAGCCAAGATTACAAACTTATTAGATACAAAAAAAGTCGCAACATTGACTGTACCTGCAAATGAATGTTTAGCGATTGTATTGAAAAATTCACCTGATGTAACAACTCAGAAACAATTATTTCATGAAGTTTGGGAAGTTCATGGTATTCCAATAAATTCGAATACTTTTTATCAGAATATCTCAATCATAAGAAAGGCGTTTAAACAAATAGATTATACACCTGATGTTTTGATTACAATACCACGTCGTGGCATTGTAATATCAAAAACGATAGAGCTTCAAAAAGTTATAAATCATCATTTTGAAGAAGATGAGTCATTATCAGTTTCTAAACCACCTACTGTTCAGGAGAATATCACTAAAAAGAATAAAAGGTATTTTAACCTATCCATATTTTTTTTGTTATCAATACTATTCTTAACAATAATTTGGTTTTCCTATGGCAGTATAAGTAAGACTACATCTCCTTTCTACAGCTATAAATATATAGATAATTATAATGGTTGTAATATGTATGCTAATGAAAGCTACTCACAGGAATTTATGGGAAAAATATTAAAAACTATTGGTGGAGTAACTTGTTATAATCATGAAATGTTATATCTTTCAGTATATTCCAATTTGCCAAGAATATCATTAATTAAATGTGATGATGTTATTTACTCATCTAAAAGTATATGTAGTTCCTATTATTATTATTTAAAAGATAATCTCAAATGAAACGAATGTTAATTCCTGTAATATCACTTTTTTTATTTATATCATCAGTTTTTATCTACTTTAATAGTTATAAAAAAAATATACCAGACCTTAATTGCTACGCTCAAGTCAGATATGGTTATTTTAATGATAAAGAATTTGATGTTATGGATACTGGAATAGGTTTTATGTTAGAGAATGGGGAGGGTACTATATCTTATTCGGCAACTTTAAAAAAAGATAATTCTGTTTTTAATATAAAGCGAGATATAAAAGTAACTTATAAAGTTACTGATAATAACTCTTATTTAATGACTGTTTCTGATATTAAAGTTTCTCCTTTAGATAATCTTCCAGACAATTTATCGTATGCTTATATGTATGGTTATACAAGGGAAGCAGGGGGATGGTTTAATGTTAATGTTAAGGAGAATGGACCCAATAGCTATATTATGTATACTACTACAATCCCTCAATTTTTTTGTAAGAAGACATAATATTTTCATCAATTAGTATTTAAGATATCTTAAATTTTCTAAAAAATTATTATTTAAAGTTTATTCACATGTTAGCGCTGTAGTTCATCTATATAATTGTCATTATATATTAGATAATGACAGGAATAACTTGTGATAAAGTATAATGTTAATGAAGAGTTTGTTAGAGCGAGTCAAAGGGTTAATGATATTAATAAACTTATCGGATTCTTTCTTAAAGATATCAGAAAAAGTAATAACCTTACAGGAGAAGAAATTGCTAAAAAACTTGATATTAGCCAACAGCAATGGTCTCGTTATGAAAGAGGCGTTAATAAATTAAGTTTAGATAAGCTATTAGTTATCTTATTGATATTAGATGTGTCACCTCATGAGGTTCTTGATTATCTTTTCGATTATATAGCAACTGAAGTTAAAAAAGAAAATGCATTAGATGCTATGATATTTACTTAATATTATTTAAGCTTATTATAAAAGCGGATAAATAACTGCTCCGCTTTTATTAATAAACATTAAGGTATATCTAGAATTTTTTTAATTTATTTTTTATAGTTAAATATAAATGATAGGTTATATTAATCGTCATAAACTATTTTTAAATAAATTTAAGAGAATAATTTTTCAGTAATTGGCATATTGGCTAGCTTAGGCTTTTTCTTCTATAATCAATAATGATAATTCAATATTATTTTTATTTTCTACAATCAATCTTTTAGCCTATTTTATATTCATATTATCGGTTGTTAATCCTAATTTAATGAAAACTATTTGTCATATTTAGAAATAATACTAGTCGTATTGAAGATCTGAGAGGCCAGGCGCGACAAAAGTGATGGCCGTTATTATAAATAACAAATAACTCTAATCCATCGCCATTATAGCGGATATAATCACTCTGTTTCGGCTTTGTAGCGTTGATCTCTTTTACTGGTTTGTCTTGCCATTTTTGATGTTCCATTGTTCTTAGGCACTTCAAAAACTATAAAGGTTAACGAGGTGCCTATCAAGGTGCCTAAGATGATTGGATTTAAAAAGCCGTCGAGGTAATGAAAGAGAAATTAGACGTTCTTGACGGAATGCTCTTTGGTTTTGATTATCGTGAATATTTCACCGCATCCACATCCCGTAAATTAGCCATTATTTTAGAAGCAGAAGATTTTATTTTAGGGATTGATGAAGGTCAAGGGAAAGTGCGTTTTTTAACAGCAGTAACCGCTTTATCTCAAGCCTTTGCATTAGCAACGCCACATCCTGAAGCGATGGAGGCAGCACCTGAAATAGCCTTTTTCCAAGCGGTAAAAGCCAGGCTGAACAAGTTTGATTCAACTGGAGGAAGTGGCATTATCGGTGACGACGGTATGGAAGTTCGCGTTAAACAGACTATTGATCAAGCCTTAGTGACTGATACGGTGGTAGATGTATTTGATGCTGCGGGGATTAAAAAACCTGATATATCGATCCTTTCGGATGACTTTTTAATGGAGATGCAGGATTACCAACATAAAAATATCGCGTTGGAAACCTTGAAAAAATTGTTAGCAGATGAAATCAATGTGCGAACAAAAATGAGCGTTATTCAAGGTAAAAAGCTGATGGATATGCTCACTGGGGCGATTAAAAGCTATCAAAATAAGATTTTGACGGCAGCAGAAGTTATTGATGAGCTAATTAAATTGGCGAAAGATATCAATAAGGTTGATAGCGAAGCGAATGACCTGAATTTATCACCTTATGAATATGCGTTCTATACGGCTGTGGCTGAAAATGATAGTGCTCAAGAATTAATCGGAAAAGCAAAGCTAAGGGAATTGGCCGTTGTACTGACTGAAATGATCCGTAATAACGTCACATTAGATTGGACTATCAAAGAGTCTGCAAGAGCAAAAATACGCGTTATCGTTAAACGACTACTAAACCGTTACGGCTATCCACCTGATATGTCTGTATTAGCAACAGAAACTGTGCTGGCACAAGCGGAGTTGCTATCTAATGAATTGTTGAAATCAAATTAGTGGAGTTATTTTAGCCGATATTTTTAATAGAGATCATAAAAATTGAGATCTACTTAAAATAGTTATCATAAAGATTGTCCACAGTAGATCAGTACTGAATTGATACATAAAAAGAGTAGTTATTTTTATATGATAGAATATACAGCGTGGTTGGGGTTAGCATGAGAGCAATAGAAAACGGACTATTTAAATTTTTACAAAAATCAGCCCAGTTCATCATTCCTATCTATCAACGCCAATACAGTTGGACGGATACTCAATGTGACCAACTATGGAAGGATATTATTCGAGCAGGCACAACAAACTTAGAAGCTCACTTCATTGGTTCTGTCGTGTATGTTGAACGAGGTTTATATCGCCATAGTGATGTACCTCAACTCCTTATTATTGATGGTCAGCAACGCCTAACTTCTACTACACTCCTCATTGCTGCATTAGCTGCTGAACTAAAGCTTCGTCAAACATTACAAACTGAAGCTGTTATTGATAGTACCAACTATAAAAAACTTAAAAAGAATTATCTCTGTAATGATGCAGAAGATGGTGACTTGTTCTATAAGCTTCAGTTAACTAAAGCCGATGATCCACAACTAAGAAGTATTATTGATGGCGAAAAAATTGAAGATATGAGATCTTCATCTCGCATTATCCAAAACTACCTATTTTTTAGTGGAAGGCTACAGCGTTGTACTAATGAACAACTTGCCCAGATATATCTCGGGCTTCAAAAATTACTTATTGTTGATATTGCTCTTGATCGAGAAAGGGATAACCCTCAGCTTATTTTTGAAAGCTTAAATTCTACTGGGCTTGATTTAAGTCAATCAGATCTTATCAGAAACTATGTTTTGATGAGACTTGATCGTAAATCACAAGAGCACTTATATAATAAATATTGGTACCCAATGGAGCAAGATTTTGGTAATGGAGAATACAGTTGGTTATTTAATCAATTTATACGTGATTATTTGACGTTAAAAACAAATAAGCCGCCTCGTTTAGGTGATGTTTATGAGGCATTTAAGAAGTATGTTGATAGTAGTAACCTTGACATCGAGAATGTTATTGCAGATGTTCGTCAACAAGCCAAGTTTTATATTTGTTTTGCGTTAGAAAAAGAGCCGGCTTTACTTGAGGCATTTCAAGATTTAAACGCCTATAAAGTGGATGTTTCTTATCCTTTGATTCTTGGTCTATATCAAGATTATGATAGTTCGATCTTACATTTAGATGAATTTGTTGAATGTGTTCGGTTAGTTGAAAGTTACGTTTTTAGGCGCTATGTATGCGATATTCCAACCAATTCTCTCAATAAAACCTTTGCAGGTTTTTCTCGTCTATTACGAAAAGAACGCTACCTAGAAAGTTTTAAAGCGGAGCTAATAAAACTCACTTCATACCGACGCTTCCCCTCAGATGCTGAGTTTAGCCATTCGCTACGACATAAAGATATGTATAACGTAAGAAGTCGAGCATATTGGCTGAGACGATTAGAAAACTTTGGTAAAAAAGAACGAATAAGTGTCGAGAACTACACTATTGAGCATGTCCTTCCTCAGAATAAGAAACTTTCGGTACAGTGGCAAAAAGCTTTAGGTGATGAATGGAAATCAATACAAGAGGAGTTAGTACATACTATAGGCAACCTTACTCTTACTGGCTATAATTCAGAGTTAAGCGATAAGTTCTACACAGATAAACGTGATATGAATGGAGGTTTTGCTCATAGCCCTTTGATGTTAAATCAGAGTTTAAGAGAACACTCAACTTGGAATAAAGATAAAATATTAGAACGTTCAAGCTTGCTTGCAGGGAAAATGCAACAAGTATGGCGTTATCCAGAACTTGCTGAGACAATTTTCCAAGCCTACCAATCGATAGAAGTAAGGCGTAGCAGTTATACACTAGAAGATCACCCATATATTGCCATTGGAGCCTCTAAAGATCTCTACCAAGCATTTAGAAAAGAAGTTTTAGCTTTGGATGAAAATGTGGAAGAGGAATTTCTGAAGCTGTATGTTGCTTTTAAACTAGACACAAATATCGTTGATGTTATACCTCAAGTATCAGGATTACTCTTGTCTCTCAATTGTAAATATACGGACATCTATGATCCAAAAGGAATTTGCAATGACATGACGAATATAGGTCATTGGGGGAATGGTGATGTTGAACTTCGTATTAATAATGTATCTGATATTTCCTACGCCATCCAATTGATTAGGCAAGTTATAGATATGCAGATAGAAGGTTAGATAGCTGGTCTTTCTTAACTATGCTACTCAATTGTAAGCGATAAGCTTTTTTTAGGACATAACTCCCTTGATGATTAGCCTTAATGCGACTAGATAGATAATATATTTCGGTAAGTTGTTTAACAATGGGGATTAGGGAGCTGGTTATTCCTTTCACTAGCCAAAGTATCCCCATTTGAAGTGCTTTTAGGTATTAATTAAATGTGCCACTTAGCAATTCCTGCTTTAGATAGCTTGCTGGCAGGATCTAGAATTTTTAATACTTACTTTATGATTAATTTTGACAATGATCGTTCCAATTTCGGATATCGGTAATCTGGTAAGTATATTCTTCTCGCTGATTATTTGCGTTGATGGCAGAATAGGTAATATATTGCCCAACATAAATTTCTTTATCGAAAATATTAATATCTGTTGTTATTTCTTTTGATTTTATATCCTTTGGATCTGAGCCCCAGTAGATAAAGCCTTTATTTCCTTTATATTGTATATATATAGGCCATTTTCCATTACCCTCTGTAATATACCCGAACATTTCAATTTTTTCGATGAAGTTATCTCGCTTTAACAGTGCATCAAAAACAAGAATGTCATCGGTCTTGACTGAATTGCTAATATATACTGCTTTAATCCGAGAAAAACGCCTAGTATTGTCTCTATCAAGTGCAAAAGTGGGGGGCATGCAGGCCAATTATATTACACCGTCACTGGAATTTAACACTGACTTTTCCAGTAAATCAAGTACCGCAAATAATCCCCGCCATCCTCTTGTAGCCCATGCACCAACGGTTTCATGCTTCTATTGAGGTTCCTAATTTTACTCCGGTCGATATTTAGTCCGTGTTCGAGCCATCAATGCTTCTGAGATCTCAAGCGGGTGGGGATATTCTGACGAAAAAACGTTAACAGGCAAAACTGGTAATCCACCAAAACCGGTTAACTTTAGAACGTCGCCATTAGTATTTGGCATTAAGCTAGATTGGGGATTTGGTGAAAATACCAGTGATACGTTAAAAACTGAAGTTCAGTACAGCAAAACCAATGATGATGAAGGTCTGATGCTGTTATCTGATGTTCCTTATCCATCTAAAACCTATGAAATGGCAGGTTTATCAGCAGGCGTAGTATTTTATTTCAGAGCAAGGCTGGTGGATAAAACCGGCAATCAATCTGAATGGACTGAATTTATTCGAGGAGAATCGGAGTTTGATGTAGGTACAATATTGCCAGAGCTTGATGGACATTTCATGTCATTTGAAGCCGGTCAGCAACTCAGTGAACGCTTGGATTGGAATGCAGAAACCGCAATTATTCTTAGTAACGCTGATTCTCAACTATCACGCAGTATGTTAATGAAACACGGTCAGTCACAAGCGGGTATTCGCAAGCTATGGCAAGTTCGTGCAACGGATAACGAAGCCTGGGCACAGGAAGTCAAAGAAATTTACTCCGCTGTTGGTGATAACACGTCTGCAATTAAAGAAACTCAAACGTCAATTACCAATCTTGATGAGGCTATCGGTCAGCGCTTTACTGAAATACGTACTAAGGTTGATCAGGCTGAGGCCGATATTGTTTCAAATTCTCAAGCCATCTCTAACACAAACAAGGCATTTGCTGAAAACAAAACCCAAGTTCAGGCTAAGTTTGATGAACAGGAGGGAATGATACAGGAGAAAATGCAAGCCACGTTTGAGTAATCTGGTGACGATGTTGTCACTCACTCAATCAATATCACGATTGTTCATAACAACGTGAAATACAATTCAGCAGGGCAAGTGATTAGTGCTCAGGTTAAGAACGGCAAGCTTGAATCATTCATTGGCTACAACGCCAATAATTTTGCGTGGTACAACCCAAGTAACGGAAAAATGGAATTGTTCATGTACGTTAAAAACGGCCAGATATTTATGCGTGAGGCCTTTATTAACGAGGCATGGTTAAATTCCGTTGTTGTTACCGAATATATTAAATCTGGTGATTATGTACCCGGTAAGAGTGGTTTTTTGATTGATGGTAAAACTAGCAATATTGAAATGAATAAAGGAACGTTCCGGGGTGAATTAGATATAGGAACAAATAAAACGGGTGCGCATACTGTTATTACCAATGAAAGGATCGCTGTTTATGGTGACAAGGGGGAAATTAGGATTGAAATAGGAAAAATAACAGGAGTTTAATTAATGTATGGTGTTTATGTTAAACCAGATATAGGCAACGAATATTATTTAGATGCTGATGATAATCAGGTTATGGGGTATTTAGGTTCAGCAAAAATAGGGTGGTACAATAACCATTTCTACCCAATAAATAAAGGGTGGAATAAAATGAAACACGAAATACCTGAATACGAAAAGTACAATATTATTATTATCCCAAGAGTGGTATCTCGCACATACAAAATACCCGGTTCCTATTATTGGTTCTCATCAAATGTCACAGCGTATAATATATCCGGTGATAACTTTAATTTTTATGTCGATGAAAGGACAGCCGGATCGCGAGTAGATTCAGAAGATGATGAAAGAGACCCGGAATTTATGTTTGATTTTTATGGTTATCCGAAATCAAACAATGAGTCATACGGTATACGACTGCACGGAATGAACGGTATTAGCGAACTAACTCCATCTATGCGAGGGTATTGTGTATTTGCCGACATCGTACAAATAAATGCAGGTAAAGATAATGGCTGGAGAATGCCATTACATATTACCAATGAAATGAACCCCATTATTTTCGTGAGGCCGAAAAATTCAGGTGCTGTCTTCTCATATAATAAAGCTAGGGGTTTAGTTGTTAGTAGTTCATGTGAAATGTATGTCGTTATATTTTGTACTAACTTTACTTTAACTCCTCCAAAATATGGCATTGTAATTTATAACGATAAAAAAGAAATTACATTTTCATCTAACTACAAACCCATGAAGCTCGGAGAGACAACGCGATTTAGTAATCGAAATGGAGCTTCGTTTTCTAAACTCAAAAAACCAATGATTATTCCAGATGCACAATTCGTTAACTGGAGAATACAGGGAAGCAATAGAGATGATGTTATTTATATGCGAACAGGATTTGGTTTTAGAAATGACGAATAATGTCTATTGGGATGACATATACAGTATCAGATCAGAATATGGCGGGCCATGGGGGGCTGATGGCGGTAATGCGTTTAAAATAGAATTTGATATATACGGCATAGAACTCAGCGACTACTTCAATATTTGATTAACTCTTCATTATACCTCTAGGAAAAATAACCTCATGATATACACAACAGGCACAGTCTCTACTGTGTCAGGGGCTGCTATTGTCAAAGGCACTGGCACTAAATTTAAAAATAATAATCCAGCTATTAATATCGGAATGACTATTTTAATTAAATCGGGAACAACAAATATTCCGTATATGATTAAATCCGTTAATTCCGACACTGAATTAGTATTAGCACAACCGGCATTAGTAACAGCAACTAATACAATATTCTCAATTCATATTACTGAACCAGACAATAATAGCGATGCAGCACGAACAATGGTCGCTATTAATAGTTATGTCGAGTATTTCCTCGACGCCATGAATACGTGGATGACTCAAACGGGCCAGACAAAAATTGAGATGCCAAATGGCGAGATTATCATGCTCGATAGTATTAAGAAGATGCAAGGGGATATACAAAATAAGGCAGACTTAACAAAAACGACTCCTCAAGATTTTAAAGGGGGTATTGTTTCGGCGGGTGCTGTAGGTTCAAGAAATAGTAGCTATGACTTATTTCTGAGCTTAGACCCTTCACCATCATTTTTATATAAAATAAATGGAACATATTATAGGGCAACGCTTCCTGGAAAGACTGGCAAAATGATGCTGGTGGGTGATTACGGTTGGGGAGGCTCTGAGACGCCATCAACAAATATTTCAGAAGCTGAACTTCGTGCTGTATTAATGAATAGAAATACGGTTACGCAAATTATCAGAAATGAGCAAACAACAAAATATGGGCTTGGTGGTTCACCAATCGCTTATTTTAAATCAAAAGATACCTATCAGGCCTTAGTGTCTTCTTGGAATGGTGGTTCATGTCGAGTTGTTGCGGGCAATGCGACATCTGAATATGTTCATAATTTATGGACTGACAGGAATACAACGGTAGATAGTAACGGGTTTATTAAGCGAGCCTCTCCAATCATCGACATCAATTCTGACGGTAGATTTACAACTAACGACGAATCCGAAGGTGCTACCGTTACTCGAGTAGCTCAGGGAGAATATCTTATCGAGGGTGTACTAGGTTTTAACTCAGATGCAGGATGGGGTGGTGTCGATGGTGGTATTGAAATCCCACTCGATGTCAATAAACAACCGTTAGTTTGGGTTAACTCTGAAGTTAACAAAGATGGTTCTATTCTCGTTAAAACACATCATCGCACTCATCCTAATGCGCCTAAATTCGCCCGTAATGATATTGACGGTTTCAATGACGGTGACCCGATTGATATCCCTGATGGTCGTTTTATCTCTGTTCGTGTACAGATGCCAGAGCAATCAATCTATAACGTGAGAATGCGTGAGATGGAAGAAGCGCAGAAAACGGAAGAGGAACGCAGACAAAAAGAAGAGGAAGAAAATCAGGACACCAATAGTGCACCAGAAATGGATAACTGATTGATTATATTTATTTGACTCAAGGATGAGTTAAATACTAATGATAACCATTCCGAATATAGCCGAAATAAGACAATTGTATTACGATTACTATTGATTATACTGTGTTTGCATACAGTGGTTGTATGCTATTAAATATAAAAAGGAATTTAAATGATTATAACAAGAGCTAACGTTGATCAGTTCCCTGATCTTCCCGAATACGTTATTCGAGACATAAAGCAAAATGGTACTGTTTATAACACTACAGGAGGTGCTGATGAAGATGGGGCCTTTATTACTGATGGGGGTTGGGTTGTAAATAATGGAGTAGATACGTTAATGGTGGCGGCGGCTAAATCAGATTATTTCCCATGGTCAAAAATACCTATTCTTGCTGATAGTGATAAAGATGAATATCCGTCTCCCAATGTGGGTAATGGTGGGTCATCACCTTTCAATCCAAATACTAAAATCACAGTAAATAAGCCACAAAAGCCCGTTATTATTTCTAGTAATAATAATAAACTAACTAATAGCTCAAACAATAGAGAATTAGCTACCAATAAAGGTGTAATGCATTTTAATGGTGTTGTTATTGAGCAACTCGAAACATTTAAAAAGAAATATTTTCTTACAAAAGAAGCCGTTAATTTAGTTCAAGATAAATTGGTAGAGTCTGTTATTAGTTTATACAGTAAAGAAAATAGTATTGATGATAATAATGTAAACTCAGTAAAATTTATGGAATTTAGTGAATTTGATAATAATTCATTTGATGAGTTAGATCTTATGTCTACGATTCCTGCAGAAAACTTAATTAATAACCCTGACTTAATGTCTGGCAAACTTAATGAAATTGCAAAAAACAACGGTACAGTTAATGTTAATGCAAGAATGGCTGTAATTAAAGAAAATAATAAAGCGAGTGCAGCGTTAGTTAGAACCGATGGTGTATTGGTGACGAAAGAAGTGCCTGTGTATCCCGCCAATTATATTGGCAATGGCTATCATATGGTTATTAAAAATTTGGGAATAGAATATGCGCTTTTACCAGCAGATTCTTATAGTGGACTTGGTTTGCAAGGGAATATTATTCAAAAATATTCAAATGAAAATAAAAAGTTCTCATATCCAGAAAAAGTAGAATTACCTAATAAGGTAGAAAACAAAAGGATAGAAGTACCATATCCACATCAATTTAATGATGCAATTATTGTATTTCCTAGAAATTCAAACTTACCGCCTTTGTATGCTTATTCGGGCTTCCCTGCAATTGAACTTAAGGATAAAGATCC